>JAMCZD010000387.1 GCA_023473405.1 Candidatus Omnitrophota bacterium | reverse complement strand
GATCAGTTCCGGCTCGTACCGCCGCATGAGCGGGATGAAGACCTCATCGAGGGCCCGCAGGACGTGCCGGTCCTGCGCGCCGCCCGGCAGCGGGATGTTCACGTTCCACCCCATGCCGGCATCCTGGCTCAACCCGAACAGGTCGCCGCTGGGGCGTTCGCGGAGCATCTCGGTGGTCAGAGGCAAACGGCCTGCCGGCCCAGGCGCCTTGGTGTGGACAGCATAAATGTCCGCCGTGCTCGGGGAAGTGTGGCCAGTGTTTCGATTCATGGCGGCAGATTGAACCATAAGCTCGGCGGCGCCGCAACCATGCCGGCGCCATCACCGGCAAGTCCGGCAAGTCTGGCTTGCGTTGGCGATGGGATTTAGAAAAATGAGGCAAACAATGTCTAGTTTGTTTTAGGCCGAACTCAATGCGTATCTGCGTTATTTTTAATCCCGCCGCTCGAGGCGAACGCGCTAGGCGGTTCCGTCGGCAAATCGACCGCCTCGGCTCGGATTGTATCCTTGAACCGACTTGGGCGCCTGGGGCCGGACGACTGCTGGCCGCGCAAGCGGTGCGCGACAGTTTCGATACCATCGTTGCCGCCGGCGGGGACGGTACCATGAATGAGGTGTTGAATGGAATTGGGGATGTGCAAGACGGTTTTGCCCGGGTCCGCCTCGGCGTGTTGCCGTTGGGAACCGTCAATGTCTTTGCCAAGGAATATGTACTTCCCACGCGATTCCTCGATGCCTGGGACATCATAAAATCCGGCAAAGAACGGCTGATCGATCTGCCCGAAGTCGAGTTCGGTCCGGCGGAAAAGCGTCAATATCGGTTCTTTGCTCAAATGGCCGGTGCCGGTTTTGATGCGCGGGCGGTCGAGTTGGTTGATTGGGAATTGAAAAGGAAGATTGGGTACTTTGCTTATGTAGCCGCCGTGTGCCGGGCCTTCCGGTCTCAACCTTCCCAAATCACGCTGACCCATGGCAAGGAGACTGTCACCGGCGAATTGGTCTTGATCGGCAATGGCCGCTTCTATGCCGGGCGGTTTGTCGCGTTTCCATTGGCAAAAGCAGACGATGGCTTGTTGGATGTCTGCGTTTTTTCGCGCGCCGATTGGCTGACCTCCATTAGGTGCCTTCCGCGTTTGCTTCTCCGGAAAATTCACCGTCAACCCGGCATACAGTATTCCCAAAGCGATGCATTGTCGCTTGGCGGCACGGGACCGGTTCCGCTGCAGTTGGACGGAGAGTTGGCAGGTCAATTGCCGGCCACTTTTTCCATAAGAAAACAGGCATTGCGGCTGATCGTTCCGTAACTGGTGAGCAAGCCGGCTGCGATTGGCGATGCGCGCTTGACAAGGAAGCCTGCAATTGGTTCTTTTGCCCTATGTATACCCAGAACGAACGGCGCACGGCGTCGCCTGATAGAAAGAAGGAGCAAACTATGTCCAAGATTACTCGTCGTCATTTCTTAGGTTCAATGGCTGTGGCGGGCGCCGCGTTTACCATTGGCGGGACCAAGGCCTCAGGCCGGATTCTTGGTGCGAATGATACCCTCCGGATCGGGGTTGCGGGATTGCATGGCCGGGGCGCAGCGCATGTCGAGGCCTTTGCCGGAATGAAAAACGTGCAGGTGGTTTACCTGGTCGATCCGGACACGCGAACCTTTGCCAATCGGCTCAAGTATGTCCGGGAAAAAGGCGGGAACACGCCCAAGATGGTGCAAGACGTCCGAAGGGCCCTCGATGACGCTGATCTGGACGCCATCTCCATTGCCACACCCAATCATTGGCATTCGCTGATTACCGTCTGGGCATGCCAGGCGGGCAAAGATGTTTACGTCGAAAAACCATGCAGCCATAACCTCCACGAGGGTCGCATCGCCGTCGAGACTGCGCGCAAATTTGGCCGGATCGTCCAGCACGGCACTCAGAGCCGGACCGGCGAACGCGGGGCGCGAGCGGCCGAACTGGCCAAGTCCGGCGTCGTTGGCAAGCTGCTGGTGTCGCGTGGTCTCTGCTATAAACCGCGCGAAAGCATCGGCTTCAAGCCGGCGGAAACACCGCCGAAAGAATTGGATTTCAACCTGTGGCTGGGGCCGGCGCCACAACAGCCGTATCACGAGAACCTGGTACATTATAATTGGCACTGGTTTTGGGACACTGGCAATGGCGATATTGGCAACCAGGGAGTGCATGAGATGGACCTGGCGCGCTGGGGTATCCCCGGCGCCACCCTCCCGCGCAGCGTCATCAGCGTGGGCGGTAGATTCGGTTACGTCGACCAAGGCCAGACCGCCAATACCCAGATCGCTATCTTCGACTACGGCGAAACCCAACTCATCTTCGAGGTGCGCGGCCTGAAGACCGAACCGTTCCATGGCCAGAAGATCGGCAATATCTACCATTATGAGCAAGGGATCATGGCTGGCGATAAGTTCATCCCAAATGACTCGACCCGCGAAATTCAACTGCCCGAATTCCACATCCAACGCGGACCGGGCAAGGACCATTTCGAGAATTTCGTCGCCGCCGTGCGCAGTCGCAAGGTTTCGGACCTGAACGCGGACATACTCGAGGGTCATTATTCGAGCGCCTTGTGTCACTTGGCGAATATATCGTATCGCCTGGGACAGGAAGTGCCTTTCAACCCGCGGACCAAGGCGTTTGGCGATGATAAAGAGGCCTACGAATCCCTGGCACGCATGGAAGAGCACCTGGCCCGTGATAATGGCCTCCAACTCGATGGCATCAAATACCGGCTGGGCCGCAAGCTCGTTATCGATCCCCAGCGAGAAGTGATCCTCAACGACCCCGAAGCAAACCAAATGCTGACCCGTCTTTATCGTCCACCCTTTGTGGTGCCCGACCAGGTGGCGTAGAACGCGTCCTGCAACTGCCAACGCCGGGGCGATCGAGCCAATCGCCGATTTCCCAATCGGCAGACCGCGCCCCGGCCCGACGCGAAGCGGGTCAGATATCCACGATACAGCAGACTTGGAAGTGCTACGGGAAAGGCCGCGGTAATTCACCCCTTGGGAAAAATAAGCAATGGTGATAAATTACTTTAGCATAATAAGAAATGCTAAATTGTCACTTGCGCTATACCTTCGCTGCCTCTAAGCTAAACCGATGGTTGCGGTAACCAACTCGCGCTGAACCGGCTGCACGCGTGGATGAGGGCATCCGCGCTCCGATGTGAGGGTGGCAATGGAAACGGACTTGCGCCGATCAGGGAGCGGTCGGTAACTGGCTAACAGCCGGGCAAGCGCGACTTGAACTATGGCATGCAGCACTATGTTTAGGATTGTAGACGCAAAATACCTGGCACCGGATATCAAGTTGTTTCGAATTGAAGCCCCGCGGATCGCCCGGAAACGATTAGCCGGTCAATTCGTCATTGTGCGCATTAACGAGACCGGCGAGCGCATTCCATTGACCATAGCGGACTCGGACCAGACCACGATCACCCTTATTGTCCAGGCGGTGGGTAAGACGACCAAGCTGATGAACACACTCGAGCAGGGAAGTGTTATTGCGGATGTGGTCGGACCGCTGGGCAAGCCTTCGGAGGTGCGCAACTATGGCACTGCCGTAGTGATTGGGGGCGGGCTTGGCGCGGCTATTGCGTATCCAACGGTCAAGGCGCTCAAACAGGCCGGCAATTATGTCATTTCCATCCTGGGCGCGCGCACCAAGGAACTGGTGATTCTGGAGTCGGAGATGCGCGCCCTGAGCGACGAGTTGAGCATAACGACCGACGACGGGAGTTACGCCGGGAAGGGACTCGTTACCGACAGGCTCAGGGCGTTGATCCAGGCCGGGCGTCGATTGGACTTTGTGCTGGGTGTGGGGCCGGTCCCCATGATGCGGGCGATTGCGGAGGTGACGCGCCCGCATGGAATCAAGACCATGGTCAGCCTGAACCCGATTATGGTCGACGGCACCGGCATGTGCGGCGGGTGCAGGGTCCTTGTAAACGGGCGCAGCCAGTTTGCCTGCGTGGACGGTCCCGAATTCGATGCGCACCAGGTGGATTTCTCGGTGCTAACGGCGCGGAACGCCATGTATCGCGAGGCGGAACGTGTTGCGTTGCAGCATTTCCTCCATCAAACGGAACAGGACGTGAAAGAGGAATCAATGATTGCCGGAGCGGTGCTGTCAACGCCCAAGCGGGCCGGCTGCGCTTGTCATTCGACGGGCAAACCATGAATCTCGCCGCGCACCCCGGCCGCCAATAGTTTTCTTTAAAGTCATTTCCCTTAGTTTATGTTGAATCCGCTTACTTCCAAAGAGCGCATGAGAATCCCACGCCAACCCATGCCGGAGCACGCTCCAGAATGGCGGCGGCGAAATTTTTTCGAGGTCAACCGTGGACTGGATGCCGATCTGGCTCGGCAGGAGGCGTTGCGGTGCCTGCAATGCAAACAGCAACCGTGTTTTCAAGGCTGCCCGGTCGGCGTCAAAATCAAGGAGTTCGTCGACTTGATTGTTGCCGGCGACTTCCCGGCGGCGTCGGCCAAGATGCGCGAAGACAATGTGCTTCCGGCGATTACGGGACGCGTGTGTCCTCAGGAAGAGCAATGCGAGCGAGTCTGCTTGCTTTCGAAGCGCGGCCATTCGGTTGGCATTGGCAACCTGGAGCGTTTTATTGCTGATTATGAGCGGCAGAGTGGATGCGTGCGGGTGCCGCCGTCTGCGCCGCCAACCGGCAAGCGTGTGGCCATCGTGGGCAGCGGCCCAACCGCGTTGAGCGCAGCGGGTGACCTGGTGCAAAAAGGGCACCAGGTGACGGTGTTCGAGGCCCTGCATCAAATCGGCGGCGTGCTCATCTACGGTATACCGGAATTTCGGCTGCCCAAGGAGATCGTGGCTGACGAAGTGGAAAACCTGCGCCGCATGGGGGTTGATTTTCAGACCGACGTGGTCATCGGACGAACCATTACCATCGACGAACTCCTCCATGAGGAGGGCTACCACGCGGTGTTGATTGCCACCGGAGCCGGTCTGCCAAACTTCATGAACATCCCGGGCGAACACCTCTGCGGCATTTATTCGGCCAACGAGTTTTTAACTCGCGCCAATCTGATGAAGGCGTACCGGTTCCCGGAGTATGACCAACCGATCTACGACTGCCGTGACAAGGACGTTGCGGTCGTGGGTGGCGGAAACACGGCATTGGACTCCATCCGTTGTGCGGTCCGTTTGGGGGCTAAAAAGGCTTATCTCCTCTACCGCCGTTCCAAAGCCGAAATGCCCGCTCGAACCGAGGAGGTCAAGCATTCCCTCGAAGAAGGCATCGAGTTCATGACTCTGACGAACCCGGTGGAATTTTTCGGTGACGAAAACGGGCGGCTTGAGGCGATCCGATGCATCAAAATGGAGCTAGGCGAACCGGATGCATCGGGCCGGCGGCGTCCCGTGCCGCTGGAAGGATCGGAATTTGTGCTGCCGCTGCAAGTAGCCATCATCGCCATCGGGAATCGCGGTAATCCCCTGGTACAGTCCACCACCCGCGACCTGAAGACGAACCCTTCGGGTTATATACTGGCTGACCCTCAAACGCTCCGAACTTCCAAACGCTCCGTGTTCGCCGGGGGCGACATTGTCACCGGCGGCGCCACCGTCATCCTGGCCATGGGCGCAGGGCGCCGCGCCGCCAAGTCGATTGACGAATACTTGTGCACCGGGCATTGGTGAAAGCGCCGGGCGGCGCTCAACGCCGGGGCAGGGCAGGGGTGAAATATCCGGGTTACGCTCGGGGATGGAACCGGCGGTGGACCTCGCGCAAGCGCTGGCCGGCGACGTGGGTATAAATCTCGGTGGTGCCGATGCTGGCATGGCCGAGCAGTTCCTGGATGACGCGCAAATCGGCCCCATGCTCCAGCAAATGCGTGGCAAAGCTATGGCGCAGCATGTGGGGAGTGATGTTGCGCTTGATCCCGGCCAATCGGGCCCGTTTCTTTATATGTTTCCACATGGTGCTGGCGGCAAAGGCGGTTCCGCGCCGAGTGAGAAACACGCTGGCCGGCGAACGTGATTTAACCAGGTGTGGCCGGCCGACTTCGAGATAACGCCTCAAAGCCGCGTTGGCCTTGCGTCCCAGCGGCACCACTCTCTCCTTGTTGCCTTTGCCTATCACGGTCACAAAGCCGGCTTCGAGATGCAGTTGTTCGATACGCACATTCCGAAGCTCGGCCAGGCGCAGGCCGGAGGCGTAGGCCAATTCGAGCACCGCCTGATCGCCAAGCGCCGACGGCGTTTCGGAGCTTGGCGGTTCGAGGAGTTGAGCAATCTCCTGATCGCTCAGTCCGTGGGGTAACCGTTGCCAGCGACGCGGCAAGGTCAGGTTTTCGGCGACATTGACCGGTAGCAGCTTTTCGTCCTCGCAGAATCGATAAAAGGCTCGCAAGGCGGCGATTTGAAGATAAACGCTCTCGATGCTTAACTTGTGCCCGGCAGTCGCGCGTTGATGGGTAGCGTCGCGCGTGCGTTCGTGCTGGATAAAGGCGATGAGACCGGCCAGGTCGACCCGGCTCCACTCCGTGATCCCCCGTGCCTTCGCCCAAGCCACGAACCGGTTCAGAAGCGCGGCGTAGGTCCTTTGAGTCTGCTCTGATTCACCGCGTTCATGTCGAACGTATTGAAGGAACTCTTCAACCAGGTTTTCCATGATCGGATGGCTGGCAGCCTCAGGCCGGAGCCGGAGTGATCGACCTTAATCGATCACAATGGTTTGCCGGTCAACCGCGTGTAGGCCTCGGCGTACTTGGTTTGGGTCTTCGCCACCACATCATCCGGCAGTCGAGGAGCCGGCGGTGTCTTATTCCAATCTAGCGATTCCAGGTAGTCCCGAACGAATTGCTTGTCGAAACTGGGCTGGCTGCGACCAGGTTCGTATTGGTCGGCGGGCCAGAAACGGGACGAATCCGGGGTCAGTACTTCGTCGATCAAGATCAATTGGTCCCCCCAAAGGCCGAATTCGAATTTGGTGTCGGCAATGAGAATGCCGCAACGCCGCGCATGATCGCGGGCAAATGCATATATTCGCAAACTGAGCGCGCGCACTTGCTCGGCCAGGCCAGCCCCGATGATTTCCGCCGCCATTGCCATGGAAATGTTTTCGTCGTGGCCTGATTCAGCCTTGGTGGCCGGGGTAAAAATCGGCTCTGGCAGCTCGGATGACTCCCGCAGACCGGGGGGGAGGGCGACACCGCAGACCGATTGCCGCTCACGATACTCTTTCCAGCCCGAGCCCGCCAGGTAACCGCGCACAACACATTCAATGGGCAATGGGCGGGCCTTCTTGACGAGCATGCTTCGGTGTTCGAGTTGCAAGCTGAACGGCCGCAATTCCGATGGCAGCGGTTCGCCGGCTCGCGCCAGGCGATGGTTGGGCACCAACGCCTCCGTTTGATCAAGCCAGAAATGCGAAAGCTTCGTCAGAATCTCCCCCTTCCGCGGAATCCCATTGGGCATGACGCAGTCGAAAGCCGATACCCGGTCCGTCGCCACCAGCAGCAAACGGTCGCCCAGGTCGAAGACTTCGCGCACTTTGCCGCTTTTCAGTTTGGTAACGCCGGGCAGGTCTAATTTGAGCAACGGTTCATTTGCCATACGCGCATGTTATGAATAATGGAGTCGAATTTCAAATTTCAATTTTACGATTTCGGATCGAGGCCGTCAATTCACCCGGCAGAACCAAAATCCCGATTCATCCCTTTCCCTGAACCTGACACTTAAATCATAATTCCTAATTCCCAAATCCTAATTCCCAAATCCTAATTCCCAAATCCCAAATCCTAATTCCGGTCCCAAATCCAGAATGCCTCACTCCAATCCGCGGTCTTCCAGGTCGATCTCATTCAGGCCAAGGTAGTGGCCTAGTTCATGGAGCAGTGTGGTTCGTATCTCGGCGCGAAAGGCCGCTTCGTCTCCCTGGGTGAACTCCCAGAGGTTTTCGAGGAACAGGATGATCTGGGCCGGCACCGGCAGGTCGCTCGAGGCGCCTTCGGCGGGAAACGATTCGCCCACGAACAATCCCAGGGTATCAGGCTCGATACCCTCCGCCAGCAGAGCCTGGTTGGGCCGGCGTTCGCAAGTAATGGGCAACTGTCCGGCTGCCACTCGCAATGGTTTGGGGAATGCCTTGATAACAGCCTCGACCTCGGCTTGGGCGACCGACGCTGCCCGGTTCCAATCCAAAGCCATAATTTATCTCTTTCCCCCCTGGCGAATTTTGCGGAACTGCTCCAGGATTTCGGGATTCTTTTCCAAAAAACCGGCTAAATCGGCCAGCACATCGACGGTCGCCGGGCTCAAATGATGTTCTATTCCCTCGATATCCCGCTGCTGTGTCTCGGGAGGCAATCCGAATAGCGAGAAAAACCGGGTCAGGGTCGCGTGCCGCTTCTGAATCGCACTGGCCACCTGCCGGCCTTTCTCGGTTAATATCAGGCCGTGGTACTTCTCATAGTTCAAGTAACCAAGCTCGCCCAACTTCTGCACCATGCCGGTTACGGAGGCCTGCTTGACTTGCAAGGTCGAGGCAATGTCCACGGCGCGGGCATAGCCTTTTTCCTTGATCAATTCGTATATCCGTTCCAAATAATCCTCCGCGCTTTGACTGGGTGCTGATGGTTCGGCCATGACTTTTCACTATCATCGGCTCGGGCGCAAAAGGCAAGCGCATGATTTGCCGGCCATTGATTAAGGAAAATCCTTGTGTTAATCTGCTTTTCGGGGCAAGTTCCAAAGGCCTTGAAGGGAAATGCAAAGGGCGCTTGGTTAATTTTGTCTAATGATGCGACTGTTAATGGTTATATTGAGCATGGCAGGATTGGTGCTGATGGCATCGCCCTCGGTCGGATGGGCCGCGGAGGGGCCTGGCATGGGCGAGGCGCATGCCATGCCGTTGCGGCCCGAGGATGTTGCCAACGTCGGTGGCCTTCCAATCACCAACTCGATGCTGCTGACTTGGATCGTGGCCGCCGCCCTCATCTTGTGCGCCCATATTGCGACTCGCCGGCTCAAGGCGGTTCCCAGCGGCTTTCAGAATTTCTGGGAATGGATGATCGAGGGGCTGTATAATTTTCTGGAAGGCATCATCGGCAATGAGCTGGCGCGCAAGACCTTTTGGTTCTTCGCCACCATTTTTATTTTCATCCTTTCGCTTAATTGGTCCGGGCTGATTCCTGGCGTAGGCACCATTGGCTGGGGGGAATGGAGCAGGCACGGTTTCGAAGTCACCAAACCGGTGTTTCGCGGGGCTAATGCCGATCTTAACATGACCTTTGCAATGGCGATGGTTTTCTTTGTCTGCTGGCTGATTTGGGCCTTGCAATATAATGGTTTGAAAGGTTTTTTGCTGCACCTGTTCGGGCCGAAAGGGGAAACCAAGGGCCTGATGCGGTGGTTGTTGATGGTGGTCTTTGCCGCCATCGGCGTGTTGGAAGTGGTATCGATCCTCTTCCGCCCCGTCTCTCTCAGCTTTCGCTTATACGGCAATATTTTTGCGGGTGAAAGCATGCTCGACGCCATGGCCAAACTGGTGCCCTATCTGAACTGGCTGTTGCCGGTCCCGTTTTATTTTATGGAATTGCTGGTGGGCCTGGCCCAGGCGCTCGTGTTCATGCTGCTGACCGCCGTGTTCACCCTGTTGATTTGTATTCATGACGATGACCCCGTCCAGAAACGGCATTAAGCCCATCCAATTTCAACGGCCGGTTCGTGACCGGTTTTGCGAGGGCCGTTGAGCACAGTAAAAGGAAAGAACGACATATATGATCATACCCCTCTTAGCAGAAATATCGGGCAATATTCACATCGCGGCGGCTGCCTTCGGCGCCTCCATCGGTGTGGGCCTGATCGGTATGAGAGCCTCCGACGCGGTGGGACGCAATCCCGGCGCGGCGACCAAGATTCTCGTCCAGGCGATCCTTAGCACGGCCTTTGCCGAAGGGATCGTTTTCTTTGCCCTGTTTCTCTGGAATGGCAAGTGAACTGCCGGCGCGGGGCGCACCCGCTCCGCGCCTGAGCTGACCTTATTGCGCTATGTTTTCTTACCTATTATTGGCCGCCGCTGGAGCTGAGACAGGCGGCACATTTGATCAAATCGCCAGGACGTTCGGCGTCAATTGGCCGCACTTTATCGCCCAGGTAATCAGTTTCTGCATTGTCGCCCTTCTCCTTCAACGCTTCGCTTACAAACCGATCCTGCAAGTCCTTGAAGAACGCAAACAACGCATTGCCGAAGGCCTGGCCAACGCTGAAAAAATCAAGGAAGAACTGGCCAAGACCGAGGCCGCCCGCCGCGAGGTGCTGCAACAGACTCAATTGCAGGCAAATCGCCTCATCGCCGAGGCACAGGCCGCGGCGGCCAGGGTCCATGAGATCGAAACCCAAAAGGCAATCGCCAATGCCGAACAGATTCTCGCCAAGGCCCACGAAGCAGCCGCCCTGGACCACGCGCGCATGATGACCGAGTTGCGACGCGAGTTTGGCCGGTTGGTTGTCGAAACCACCACCCATGTCACTGGCAAAATTCTAACCACCGAAGACCAGCAACGCCTGGCCGAGGAGGCGCAGAGACAATTGGCCGCCTGACGTTTGAATGCCCGCAATGTGTTTCAATCGTGATCACTCAATAATGTCCGCCTAATGAAGATACCTCCCCAGGCCCGGCGCCAGGCCAAACAATTACTCCGCCTTTGCATGGTCAATGGTGCCCTGGACGATAACCGCATCCGCACACTGGTCCGGGACTTTTTGACCCGGCAGCCGCGCGGCTTCCTTCAGGTCTTGGTTCACTTCAAGCGCCTGGTTCAATTGGAATTTGACCGGCGCCTGGCCCGGATCGACTCCGCCGTGCCCCTGCCGCCATCCCTTCAAGCCGCTTTTCAAGCCCATTTGACCCGCCAATACGGCCCCGGGCTGCAATTCAGATTCACCCGGAATCCGGCCTTGCTGGGGGGCGTGCGGGTCCAAGTGGGCAGTGACGTCTTTGATGGCACTATCCATGCGCATCTGGAAGAATTGCGCGAGAGCTTTTGAAATGAATACCATCTTGCAGGAAATTGAAGCACAAATAGCCGGTGTTAAAACGTCGGCCACCCGCCAAAACGTTGGAATCGTCCGCGAAATCGGCGATGGCGTCGCCCGAATCGTTGGCTTGAGCGATGTCATGATGAACGAGATGATCGACTTCGGCCAAGGGACCAAGGGATTAGCCCTAAACCTGGAAGAAGCCGAGGTTGGGGCAATCGTGATTGGCGATTATACATCCATTAAGGAAGGCCGCGAAGTCCGCACCACCAGCAAGCTGTTGCAGGTCCCCGTCGGCAAAGGCCTGCTCGGTCGCGTCGTTGACGCACTCGGCGAACCGGTCGACGGCAAAGGCCCTGTAAAGACTGACGCTTACTACCCGGTCGAGAAAATCGCGCCCGGTATCGTCAAGCGCCGCCCTGTCAATCAGCCCGTCCAAACCGGCATTATGGCCATCGATGCCATGATCCCCATTGGACGTGGCCAGCGCGAGCTGGTAATTGGCGACCGTTCAACCGGCAAAACAACGCTCTGTGTCGACACCATCATCAACCAGGCCCGACTCAATCGCGCGGCAGAGGAGGCTGGCGATTCCGCATACCGTCCTTTGTATTGCATATACGTCGCCGTTGGCCAGAAACGCGCCAATGTCGCCCGCATCATCAGTGTGCTCGAAGAAGCCGGGGCAATGCCATACACCATCGTGGTCACCGCCTCCGCCTCCGAGTCCGCCACCAACCAATACCTGGCCCCATTCGCCGGCTGCGCCATGGGCGAGTGGTTCATGGACAACGGCATGGACGCCTTGATCATTTACGATGATTTGTCCAAGCACGCCAATGCTTACCGCCAGGTCTCGCTGGTATTGAAGCGCCCGTCCGGACGCGAGGCTTATCCGGGCGATGTCTTTTACCTCCACAGCCGGCTGCTCGAACGCTCAGCCCGCCTGAATGAGAAATACGGCAACGGCTCTCTGACCGCGCTCCCAATCATTGAAACCCAGCTCGGCGACGTCTCGGCATATATCCCTACCAACGTCATTTCCATCACCGACGGCCAAATCTACCTCGAAACCGATTTGTTCTATCAGGGTGTTCGCCCTGCCATTTCCGTCGGGTTGTCGGTCTCTCGCGTCGGCTCCGCCGCCCAGGTCAAGGCGATGAAACAGGTCGCCGGACGAATCAAACTCGAATTGGCCCAGTTTCGCGAACTGGCTGCATTCGCCCAGTTCGGATCGGACCTGGACGCCAAGACCCAGGCGCAAATCGAACGGGGCAAACGGATCATCGAGGTCTTTAAACAGCCTCAATACAGCCCTGTTCCTTTGGAAATCCAGATCGCTATCCTCTGGGCCGTGCAAAACGGATTCTTCGATGGCGTGGCCATCGACAAAATGAAAGAGCGCCAACGGCAAGTGGCCGAATACCTGGTCCATCGCAAGAGCGATTTGATGTCCAAAATCCGCCGCGAAGCCACCCTTTCCGACGGCATGATCGCCGAACTCAAGGCTGCCCTGGCCGAGTTCGCCGAGTCCCAACCATGATTGGGCTGGCCCGGCAGTGATTTCCTTCGCTTGTTTGTGAAATTGACCTTGCTTAATCCCTTCGAGCACAGTTGAATAACGACGCCGTGTGGCTGGATAGCTCAGTTGGTAGAGCAGAGGACTGAAAATCCTTGTGTCCCCAGTTCAATTCTGGGTCCAGCCACCATTCCTTATCAAGGAGTTACGAAGATCTTCCGGAACGCAAATAGAGTTGGCATGGCAATAGTATGGTTAAAAACATCGCGTGGAATGCTGTTTTCCATGATTGATTGGGTAGGGTCGGCCTGCTCAGTACGCCCGGGTGTACATCGGATTTAAACGCGGTTCGCCGGGTTTCCGGGTGGCGTGGGGAGGGCGGTCAACTGAATGGATTGGGGCCTTTACCTTGTCGGGTGCCGGCGTCCCGTGTGCCATTAACTATATCCCCCCCCCTGCGTAACCGGGAAAATGTTTTTGGGACCTTTTTTTCGAGCCACGGCGTAATCAGGTTTTTCCTTGGGGCATAGGAATCGCGGGCAAGGGCTTGATTGATCGAACCATTGAATGCCCGCGTCGGGATTTGGGTTCAGCCGCAGATTGGCTTTCCTTGGACGCCTTGTTGGTTCAAGATTTGAACCATGGACGGATTGGATCATGCGGGCGGCAGGCATTTGGAAGCGGCGGTAGGCTGCCTGGAGTTGGGCAATCACCGGCAAATGGAGATGTGACGTGAATGCCCAGCCAACAACCATCAGAACTCTATACGGTCCGTTTTCGAATACCGAAGTCAGCATCTATTGCGACGAGAGCCGCCATGAGGGCCAGAGCCATCAGTGATTTATGGTCATTGGCGGCTTATGGTTGCTCCGCGAGAAGCGCGGCGAAATTCTGCAGGGCCTGCAAGCCGTCCGGGAGCGGCATGGCATTAGCGGCGAGTTGAAGTGGGGCAAGGTGAGCCGGGCTAAGCTCGCGGGTTATCAGGCGGTAACGGACTTCATCGCGTCCCGTGCGGACATCCATTTTCGTTGCATTGTGGTGGACAAGTCCAGGGTGGATCACGACAAATATTTCCAGAACGACCGCCAGCTTGGCTTCTGGGTTTTCTATTGGCATTGCCTCAAACAATGGATGGGCAATTGGAACACTTATTTCCTCTCCATTGATTTCAAGCCAGAGAGTCTGCGCTCCGGGCCGCGTCGCTTGAGGCAGGTATTAGAGAACGAATGCATCAAACGGGCGTGGCTGAAGTCGCTGGAGTGCGTGAACTCGCAGTATAACCCGTTCTGCCAGGTGGCGGATGTCTTCATTGGCGCAGTGGGTTATGAACAAAACGCCCTTATTGCAAGCCCGGCCAAGACCGCATTGGCCCAGCATATCGCTGCCCAATTCAAACGACCAGATTTGAAAGGCTCGAATTTGCCAAGTTCGCAACGGTTCAATATCTGGCGCATCTGGTCGTGAGTGAACCTGTGGAATTGGACAAACTGGTCCTGCCGGCGGACTGGCCGCTGGAGCAGTTGGAGGCCGAGGCGCGCAAAATTTATTTCGACGACTTGGTGACAAGTCCGCCGCAGACACCGGAGTTTGTTTGGCTGGAAGACCGGACACTGATTGTCGCTGGCACGGAAGGCGGTTTCCAGAAGGTGTTTGGCAAGACAACCGGTTGGTCGCAATACCAACACCAAAAAACCGGCGAACTTGCTCTCGAGCGACTGCGCCGAGCGCCTTGGATTCGCCTGGTTCTGGAAATGCGGGTGCCGAAAACGAAGATTTACGTGAACAACCACTCAATGAAGCCCCGTCAGTTCGGGCCAAATGCCCGGCGGGGGAGAAACGCATTTCCATCACGCTGGGCAAAGGGGTGATCTACTTTATCTCGCTGGTTTACACGAAGTACGGGCTGGCGCTGGGAACAGCGTTCCCGCCCGATGGTCAGTGGTTGCGCAAAATGCAGGCTAATTCAACACTGCTAGGCCCATGACTGGAAAACGGAAACCCCGCGACGTGCGCGGGGCTTGGATTCACTACACACTAAGGTGCAGGAGTTCCTGCCACCGTTTCCGGTGGCATCAAATATACTAACCGACATATTGGTCAGCATTGCAATCAAGATTTCTCGGCGTTTATGGATGTCCGTCAGTTTGCCATTAGGGCTAGGAGGTGGAGCCTTTGGGTCGCCGTCCCGCAGCAGGACTGAATTCCTCACAATCAGCGCCAGGATTTCGCGCGGCATCGGTGTGTACCCACGAATTTCGGCGCGTTCCAATTTGCCCGCGAAAGGATTGGTTAATACAACCCCAGCCTTCGCGTGCCAAGCCAGAGCATCTTGTGAGAACAAACTGGCGGCATTGCGCAAAACAGTGTTGAGGCTGGTCCTGATTTGTGCCGGCGTGCGCCCACACTCCAATCCCTTGGAGGTGTAAAGATGTTTAAATTCGTCGATCCTCTCAGGAGTCAGGGCGCGAATGCGGTTGATCCGAAGGAGTCTGGCGATGAGGTTCAGCTTCTTAAGGTAAAACGCCCTGGTCTGCGGAGACGGCGGAGAATCCAGGCTGAGAATGGCTTCTCGATACATGCCGACGAATTCACCTAAATCAGGATCAACGGGTTTCTGATCCAAACGGCGGGAATGGAGCGCGATGCTTTCATTCAGACCGCGGCTTTGCAAATGGGCCAAAATGGCGAATCGAAGTGGGGCAGGTATTTCGAGAAATGCCAGCCTTTGAAGCCTTTGGCCTGGTCCTGCGGCGTGAGCGGCTCGGTCCACCGGCGGTTGTCCAGCGATAAAACGCTTGAGGTCCTCGGGTTTCATGGTCTTGGGGAGGAGACGGCTCGTCTCCGCAGGCTGTGGCACCAAAGCAGTGAGAGAGGAAGCGGGGACGGGCCGTCCCCGCCCCTATTGGCAGGTTGATTTCGAGCGCGGTCATGCGGCGAAGAGGGTTTAGGCTTCGTTACGCGGCATTAGAGCGATGGGTGTTTGACAGGGCTGGAGCGCGTTGGGGGCGCGTTGGCCCAAGAGGGACGCCTTAGCTGCCAACAATGGTGCGGCAATAACGACCATGACGAAAAGTCACGCAATAACAGAGAGCTCGAACCGCGGATGCACGAAAAAAGGCGGGGTGGCGGAGGATTGAGCCGGTTAGTGCATCGCGCCGCGCAGGAGGCAAGGCCATATCATTAATTGCTTCCACCCAAATAGATGCTTACTGAATGGTGGGCCCAGACGGATTTGAACCGCCGACCAAGCGATTATGAGTCGCAAAACCCGGGGTAGCGAGCGGTAACCGTGAGTTGCAGCAAGTCGCAATAAGTCCAATGGTATCAATTGGTTCTGGGACTATCGTGTCTTGCGATGCAATCGGGCGCGACAGCGCAAGACCAAAAACGCGGCCCAGAAACGGCCCAGAAGACTCCTGATGCTGCTGGGGCGGGACGTGAACGCGCCCGGTCACTCCCAAAGACGCACGTTGGCTTCTGGCGTCCTCGTGTCGAGCGCAGAACTTACGAACACAATGGACAGACTTTCGAAGTCCCCGAGTACTCAGTCCGGATGGAGTTCGGCGGAATCAGGAGGCGGCTGACTCTCGGCACGGCACTCAAGGAAGAAGCCGCCACCAAGGCACGCGACATTTACCTTTCATTGGTCGCCAAGGGTTGGTCGGCCACCATGGTAGTCG
>JAMCZD010000020.1 GCA_023473405.1 Candidatus Omnitrophota bacterium | reverse complement strand
CAGGCACGTGGGCACTGGTACTATTTCGAAAACGCTTTTTCCGTCCAGGGTTTGAGCCGCTTCGCCGATGTGATGACGGAGCTTCATTTTCCGGCCGCCCAAAAGTACCGCTACGAGGCGGAAGCTTTCCGTGCCGATGTCCGCCGCGCCGTGGAACGTGACGTGGACCTGGCGCCGGTGCGACTCGCGCGCGATGGCACGTACCGCAGCTACATCCCCTGGATGGCTTATTCGCGAGGCCTGATGAATACCGAGTTGGGCGCGCCCCAATACGGCGGAGGCAAGTCGACGGATCTCATGCTGGGGGCGTTACCTTTGGCTTCGCCCTCTTCCGTGCTCGAACCCGACGATCCGCGCGTGGTAGACACTCTGGACGTGCTGGAGGAGAGCGGAACGTCAACGAATAGCGTCCGGGAGTTGGAGGATGCACGAAAGAAAAAGGGGCTACCCACCGACGATGCCTGGTTCTGGATGGTTTACATCGATCTCCCGAAGTGGTCTTTCAATCCCAGTATTTATCTGCTCCAGGACGACGTGCCCTGCTTCCTGCGCTTCTGGATGAACGAGTCGGTCTCCATGGTCGGCAACGATGGCAAGCTGTGGGAGCATTGGCATCTGAACAGCTACGGTCCCTGCGAGTATCCCGACAACGGCACCGCGGGCTGGTTTATCGCAAATTTCCGGAACATGCTGGCGATTGAGGATGGCGCGTCCCTGTGGGTGGCTCGTGGCACGCCGCGAGCCTGGCTGGAGCAAGGGAAGAAAATCGCGGTGAAGAATGCACCGACCTACTTCGGCACGCTGGCCTACGAGATCGCGTCCGACGTGGACCACGGGCAGATCACTGCCACCCTCGAGCTGCCTTCCCGGAATCCGCCCAAAAACGTCTTCTTGCGATTCCGGCATCCCCGGGCGTTGCCGATCAAGAGCGCGACACTGAATGGGCGGGATTGGGTGGACTTCGACGCGGACAAAGAACTCATCATTCTGAGCGACGTACAAGGCAGAGCGACCGTCGTGGCAAACTACTGATCGCAAAAACTACCCCAACCATTACGCGCAATCGCTTGCTTCCCTCGGCTATTATTTGTCATGGTTTTATCATGAAATTATCCCGTTCCGGACTGCTAATCGCAGTCTCGTTCGTTGCGGCCCTCTCTTCTCGAGGGGCGGTGGAAGATGCGGCGAGCTGGCCGCTATTTCGCGGACCCGGCGCCGGGGCAGTTGGCAGCAACGCGCAACTCCCGGAGCAGTGGTCGGCAAGCAAGAACGTTGCCTGGAAACGGGATATCCCCGGACGCAGTTGGTCGAGCCCCATCGTTTGGGCGGACACGGTTTTTGTCGTGACGGCCATAAGCCCGGGTGAAAGCGAGCCAGCCAAGAAAGGCCTGTATCTCGGAGGCGAACGACCAAATGCACCCCGGCCCGAACACCAGTGGAAGATGCTTTGCCTGGACTTGAACACGGGCGCGATTCGTTGGGAACGTCTTCTGCACCAGGGACCGCCACCGGAGCCGGTCCACCTTAAAAACAGCTACGCATCGCAAACCCCG
This sequence comes from Candidatus Omnitrophota bacterium, assembly GCA_023473405.1. Classification (GTDB taxonomy): domain Bacteria; phylum Verrucomicrobiota; class Verrucomicrobiia; order Limisphaerales; family UBA1319; genus JAMCZD01. Next base: position 1,588 of record JAMCZD010000020.1, on the reverse strand, counting down.
GTTACCGACGGAAAGCGTGTTTACGCGTTCATCGGTAACGTGGGCGTGTTCGCGCTGGACTTCGAGGGGCACCCGGCCTGGTCAAGGCCTGTCCATCCGCGAAAAGTCCGGTACGGCTGGGGCCCGGCCGCATCGCCGGTCTTGTATGGCGACAGGCTATATCTCGTCAATGACAACGACGAGCAGTCTTATTTGCTCGCCATGGACAAAACCACCGGCAAAGAGGTCTGGCGCACCGAGCGCGACGAGAAGAGCAATTGGTCGACCCCGTTTATCTGGGTAAACGACCAGCGCACCGAGATCGTGACTGCCGGCACGGGAGCGGTTCGCAGCTATGACCTTGAAGGCAAGCTGCTCTGGCGGCTCGAGGGGATGTCGAGCATCACGGTTGCAACGCCGTATGCCGATGCCGGCCTGCTCTACGTCAGTTCTGGTTTCATTGCCGACAAAACCAGACCGATCTACGCGATTCGCCCGGGTGACAATGGTGATATCTCACTTCAACCGGGCCAGACCAATAACACCGGCATCGCCTGGAGCCAGCCCCTGGCTGCGCCTTACATCCCGAGCACGCTCGTTTACGATGGGCGATTATACGTCCTGTATGACCGCGGTGAATTAAGCGCCTTCAATGCGCGCACGGGAGCGCCTCTATATACCCGCGAAAAACTGCCCGAGGGCCTGCACTTCACCGCGTCACCCTGGGCCGGCAACGGTCACATATTCTGCCTGAATGAAGATGGGATAACCTTTGTCCTGCGCGCCGGCGACCGATTCGAACTCCTCCACACCAATAAGCTTGCGGAGGATGATATGTGCATGGCCACGCCGGCAGCCGTTGGCGACCGTTTGCTCATCCGGAGTGCGGTTCGTCTCTATTGCATCAAAGCCAAGCCGTGACCGCGACCGCTCAACTCAGGTCTGGTTAGTAATTCACGAGTTTGACTTCAACGGCTGAACTGAACATGGAGGAAACGCCGATCTCCGAACCGACGAGTTTGCGCAGCAGCTCATCGATGCCTGTGATGGGCTGCCCCTTATGCTTCTATGTCCATTCCATGTTCCCGGTCGTCATCGTCCAAATCATCCACCTCCCCCAAACACCCGGAGTCTTTATGAGATTTGCATGGACGGCTTGATCGTTTTGGAATTTCGCGCGTTGAGCCTGGCGTCGAAAGACCATCGCCCCGGCCCGGCAATCAGCAGGAACAGCAGGCCGAACCACATGGAGAAATCCGTGCGCGCCTCGTGCACCATGCTCAAGAAACCGTAGTGGCCGAGCTTTGTCAGTGAGAACCCGAGAAAACCGTGACCCAGCAGAACGGGTATTTTGGTGGTGATGATCGCCGCGGAGATGTCGATGAACAACGCAATTGCCGCCGGACGCGTCAGCAGGCCGAGAATGACCATCGCGCCGCAAACGGTTTCCACCGTTCCAACGAACGGGCCAAAAAATCCCGGATGCGGAATGCCGATTTTGGCGAAGCGACCGGACGCTTGGGCAACCGGATACAAGAGTTTCAGGATGCCCTCGTTTAGAAACACGCCGCCGACAACCAGGCGAATCAGGACGTATAATCGCCCATCA
>JAMCZD010000142.1 GCA_023473405.1 Candidatus Omnitrophota bacterium | reverse complement strand
CAGTGGAAGAAAACGCCCAGGAATGGATTCGAGATCATAGTTCTTCCCGTGACTTTCTTGGGTTCACACAAACAGGATTTTGATTCATAAGGGTCTTGCGAAAAAGTGTAGCAGGACTATTTGCGCTGGGACAGGACATCGCGTTCGTGCCGCCTGACGTCGTCAAGCCAGGTTTCGCCGACCGGCACGCCGGCCTTGAGACAGTAGGCGTCCCACACGACGTTCCACGGGAGGGTCTTCAATTCTTCGGTCAGGGCCAGGCGCCCGGTGAAGTCGCCCTCGGGATGGCCGTGGCGCTGGGTATCAATCGGTTCGAGCAGGGCCATCAGCAGCGCCTTGAGCATGCATCGGGCCCCGATAACCCAAGCGGCGACCCGGTTGATGCTGGCGTCAAAATAATCCAAACCGATATGGACGCGGTCGAGGTAACGGCCGCGGACCAGTTCCTGGGCGATGGCTTGCAATTCATCGTTTAAGATGACCACATGATCGCTGTCCCACCTCACACCACGGCTTACGTGCAGCAGGATTTCATCCAGCCACGAGAGCACCGACGAGATTTTATCCGAGATAACCTCGGTCGGGTGAAAATGGCCGGCATCGAGGCAAAGCAGTTTCTGGCGTGAAACGGCGTAGCCCAGGTAGAACTCATGGGAACCAACCACGTAAGACTCGGAACCAATGCCGAACAGCTTGGCTTCGACGGCATCGAGGTTATGAACCGGGTTGATCGGCTCCTCGAAAATGGCATCGAGCGATTCCATCAACCGCTCGCGCGGGCCACGGCGGTCCACCGGCATATCCTTCGAGCCATCGGGAATCCAGACATTGGTGACGCAAGGTGTTCCGAGGGCTTGGCCCATGGCAGCGCCAATCCGGCGGCAGATAACACCGTGCTGAATCCAGAATTGGCGAATGGCAGGGTCTGGATGGGTCAAGGTCAGACCTTCGGAGGCCTTGGGATGGGCAAAGAAAGTGGGATTGAAGTCGAGGCCGAGCCGCTTGCATTGAGCCCATTGAATCCAGCTTTTGAAATGGGCGGGCTCCAGTTCATTACGTTCGACCCGTTTGCCGTCCGTTTCGGCGTAACTGGCATGCAGACTTAAGCGGTGTTTGCCGGGGATCATCGAGTAGGCCAACTCGAGGTCGGCGCGCAATTCCTCGGGGGTCCTGGCCTTGCCCGGATAATTGCCCGTGATCGCCAACCCGCCCCCCAGTTCGCTGCCCAAATTCTCAAAGCCCCCGACGTCGTCGCCCTGCCAGCCAACCGATCGAGAGCCTGGTCCACCGGTACATCGAGATCGGCATAGCGTTGTTTGGCCAGTTCATAGGCCTGTTCGATATTTTTCCTTTGCATAGTCTCAATGCCTTTCCAACCAACACTGTTCCCGGCTTCCCCGCCGGATTCCATTGCCTTTCGTTTGCCGTGCTCTCCAACATGACGCGCATAAATGGTCGCAATTGCCAATCTCTTTTTTATCCTGGCCCTGTAAATAATTTCCGTAGCATCCGGCGCGAGCCGGCTCACTTGGAAATTGATTTGCGTCGCGTTGGCGGCGTAACCTACTGCCGTGATCAATTACGGCGCAGCCAGTTTGCGGGAGACAACCGGCACCTCGGGTCTCGATCAGACCCTTCGCAACGCGGTATCCACACTGGCGGAGTGTGATATTCCACACTTCGTCGTCGGTGGATTGGCCGTTCAAGAGCATGGCTATTATCGCGTCACGTTGGACGTGGACATCGTCGTGCCTGATGTCCTCGATGCGGCCGAGATGTTAACCGCCGATTTGGCGGGGCCGTTTGCGCGGGTGCCTGGCTGTGAAGACACGGTGAAAGACCGGCACAACAATGTGCTGGTAAACTTGCTGCCGGCAGGCCGGGTGCCGCGGCGCGACTGCCAAATCCCTTTCCCGACACCAACGGAGGTGTCCTCCAGCCCCGTGATCATATCATTGACGGATTTGATTTCGCTGAAACTAGACAGTTGGTCACATAGTCCGACGCGCCGACTCAAAGACAAAGCCGATGTGGTCGAGTTGATCGCGCGCGGCCATTTGCCTCGCGATTTGGCGGTCCAACCGCCGGTGCGCCAGATCTACGAAGAGACGTGGGACGCCCTACAAGCGGAGAAATGAATTTATCCCCAGACCGGGGGGAGCAGGACCAAAAATGAAAGATACATTGTGTTAAATAGAATGTTCATTGGCACTATTGTCCCGTTGTGCGCGGGATTGCAACTGGCTCAAATGGTTGGCCGTGCCGCCGACCCCGCCAATACACCGGAAATCGAGCAGGATCAGGCGCGGATTCTCGAGCTGCAGCGGAACGGATTCCCTGTCATAAATTATCATGTCCATTTGAAAGAAAACGGGGGTCAAGTACGGGATTGCCATGAACTGCGGTCTTGGTTTTTCGGTTACTAACGATGCCGGTATTTATCGCTACCTCGACACCATGAAAGGGCAACCGGTGTATGTCGGCATGCAAGCCGAAGGCCGGGAATGGGTTCACATGTTTTCCAAGGAAGCAGTGGCCAAGTTCGATTATGTCTTTACCGACGCCATGACCTTTCGCGATGACCACGGCAAACGAATGCACCTCTGGATCAAGGATGAGGTCGATATCAAAGATAAACAGGCCTTTATGGACATGCTCGTCCGCCGGATTCAGTCCATCATGAATGACGAGCCGATTGACATTTATGTGAACCCGACGTTTTTGCCGGAATGCATCGCGGGCGAGTATGACCGTTTGTGGACGCCTGAGCGGATGCAGAAGGTGGTCGATGCGGCCGCCAAGAATGGTATTGCCATCGAGATCAACGCCCGCTATTACCTACCGAGCCCTGCTTTCATCAAGCTCGCCAAGAAGGCGGGTGTAAAGTTCACCTTTGGCACCAATAACGGCGACCGCGACGTCGGCGGATTGGGCTATTGTCTCGATATGGTGAAAGAGTGCGGCTTAACCGCCCAGGACATGTTCATGCCCAAACCTGATGGTCAGAAACCGGTTCAGGTCCGAAAACATTTGAAATTGCCGCGCTAGAGTCCAGAACTCCTGACATAGCATCATTAAAAAATGTCCGCTTTTTGGCTCAAAACTCCTCCCGTATGGTGTAACGAAGGAGCAATTGCGAGCCGGGG
>JAMCZD010000212.1 GCA_023473405.1 Candidatus Omnitrophota bacterium | reverse complement strand
CTGATGGAGTACGTCGACGGGGTCAACCTGCGGCAGATGTTGCGGGCTCAACGCCTTTCCCCTCGCGAGGCGATGGCGATCGTGCCGCAGATTTGCGAGGCCCTGCAATATGCCCACGACCAGGGGATCGTCCATCGCGACATCAAGCCTGAGAATGTGCTGGTGGACAAACAGGGTCGAGTGAAGATTGCCGACTTCGGGTTGGCGAAACTGCTGGGCAAGGAACCACCGGTCGAGCGTTTGACACAGCCAGCAGAGGTGATGGGGACGCCGCAGTACATGGCGCCGGAGCAGTTGGAGAGGCCGTTGGAGGTGGATCACAGGGCAGACATTTACTCCTTGGGCGTCGTATTCTACGAAATGCTTACCGGCGAACTGCCCCTGGGCCGGTTTGCGGCACCCTCGCGGAAGGTCGAAGTGGATGTGCGGCTGGACGAGGTGGTGTTGCGCGCGCTGGAGAAGGAGCCGGAGCGGCGTTACCAGGAGGCCAGCAAGGTGAAAACGGACGTGGAACAGATTGCAAGCACGACGCCAAAAACGCCGCCAGGTGCGGCAGCCGGGACACAGGGGAAGGAAAATGAAGCGCAGCAGAATCTCTGGCGAGCCTGGAAATACCGGTTGTGGCCGCCACTGGTTGGAAGGCACGATAACCAGAGGACTATCAATTGGCCGGCAGTAGCGATGCGCGGGACTAGAGGCTTCATGGTCGTTTTTTTATTGAGCCTCCTTTGGGGAATAGCGTTCGGCGTAAACCGTGGCGCGCGGGCCGGAATGCTCGTCGGCGCCTGTTTTTTCGTGGCACTCACCTTCTTGATCTTTCTCGTTATCTCAATACGCCTGGTGCGCGGCTTTGCCATGCCGATAGGTCTGCTGCCCCAGTTAAACTCAACGGATGGTGCGTCCGGGAAAACGACTGCCAGCGGCGGTAAAGCGTTTAACGGCGGCGTGTGGAAAGTCATTGCCTTGGCCGCGGGTTTGTTCTGGATCGTGTCTGTCGGTGCGTTGATCTTGGTTCTCGTTGTACCTGACCGAACCGATTATAACCAAGCGCAGGCGACGATTCACTCGCGCCTGTTCCCCGAGCGAAAAGGTCCAACGATCGACAATCCCGCGGCATTTGCCCCGCTGAACGAGCACGTCGCTAGTGGCGCAGGCGACAAGCCTCGATTGGCGCCCGAAGGCACGAACGCTGTTCCGAAGACAAACAACCTGGAGGTTCTTCGCCTGAAACTCCAGTATGCAGAGGAGGAACTTAGTCGAGCCGAGGCGCGTTACAAGTCTGGTCAGGCAACGTCGTCGGACTACGAAAAGGCCAAGGCCGCTCGTGATATCGCTTTGGCGGAGCTCAACGGTGACACTGCGGAAGTCGCGCGCATCCGTCTCCGGTTGGCCGGATTAGAGATGAAGGACGCTGAGGCCAAGTACCTGGTTGGCCTCGGACTGCATTTGGACTACGAAAATGCGAAATACGCCTACGACATCGCGGCAGCCGAAATGAAGGGCGATAGGTTGGAGGTTGCGCGGCTCAAGTTCCAGATCGCGGAAATCGAGTTTAAAAACGTTGAGGCGATGCAAGGAGTGGGCAAAGCAAGTCCGGATGCCTACCTCAAGGCAAAACTGGCACGCGACCTGGCGGCGGCTGCCTATGCCCAGGAGCAAAAGGACCAAGGCGGCAAGTGACTCAAGCGGTGAAACTCAACTCACGCGCCAAGGATCAATTACCAGCCAATTGCACCGTTTTTGGCCGGGTCTTCGACCGGCAGAACAATCCTGTCGCCGGAGCCGTAGTTACGCTCAACGGGCTCACGGTTGCGCGCAGTACCAGCTTTGGTCCACCTTCCGAAGGGTCGGATGTCGTGGCGGTGAGCGATTCATCCGGGGAATTCGAGCTTTAGGGCGAGTAAATAAATAACATTTACATGTTTCTTTAGTTTGTTAACATGGCCTCCAGCATGATCTCAGTGCTGGAGCTTAAAGGGAAGCTAGGTCGAATTTGGCCCCATCTTAATGAGCGGGCTAGGAGGATGCTAGCCGCTTCAGAGGCCGTTCAGATCGGCTATGGCGGTGTGAGCCTGGTAAGCCGAGCCTGTGGTCTGTCTCGGGTAACGATCACTAAGGGGATTTTGGAATTGGAACAATCCCCGCTGCCGGAGGATCGTATCCGCCGTCCGGGCGGGGGACGTCACCGGTTGGAGGAGCATGATCCTGGAGTGGTCGAACTGTTGGAGTCGCTGGTGGAGCCGCTCAGCCGCGGGGACCCTGAATCTCCACTGCGCTGGACTTGCAAGAGCGTGCGAACTCTGGCGGGCGAACTGGTCCATCGCCAGCACCGGATCAGCCACGAGAAGGTGGCACAATGTCTGCGGCAGTTGGGCTACAGCTTGCAAGGCAACCGCAAGACCGAAGAGGGCGAGGATCATCCCGACCGGGACGCTCAGTTTCGGCACATCAACCGCGAAGTGCGGCAGGCGATGGCGTTGGGATGGCCGGTCATCTCGGTGGATACCAAGAAGAAGGAGTTGGTTGGGAACTTTGAAAACAAAGGGCGGCAGTGGCGGCGCAAGGGAACCGCAGAGCATGTCAAGGACCACGATTTTCCGGATCCCTCGGTGCCTCGGGCCTATCCTTACGGCATCTACGATTTGGCGCAGAACCGAGGGTTCGTTAATGTCGGTACGGACCACGACACGGCCAGGTTCGCGGTGGCGTCCATCCGTGGGTGGTGGCGCCACGAGGGGCGTCGACTCTATCCGAGGGCGACCGACCTGCTCATTACCGCCGATGGGGGTGGGAGCAATGGTTACCGATTACGGCTCTGGAAGGTGGAGTTGCAGCGATTGGCTGACCAGACGGCACTCTCCATCCACGTCTGCCATTTTCCTCCCGGGACCAGCAAGTGGAACAAGGTGGAACATCGTCTGTTTTCCTTTATCTCCTCCAACTGGCGTGGCGAACCCCTACGCGACTATGAAACCGTCGTGCGTCTCATCGCCAGCACGACTACGGCCAAGGGCTTGACAGTCAAGTGCCGGTTAGATCGGCGGAAGTATCCGCGCGGTGAGAAAATCAGCGATCAGCAACTGGCTGATCTCAATATTACTCCTATGCGGTTTCATGGAGAATGGAATTACATCATCCGACCAAGGGCGGATGTTA
>JAMCZD010000541.1 GCA_023473405.1 Candidatus Omnitrophota bacterium | reverse complement strand
TGCTCACGGAGGCGGAAATGTAGTGCCAAGACCATTTTGTGTCTTTGTAAGTCGTTGATAATCAACAGGGCAGTTTTTCAAACTGTAGAAGATGGGTCAGAGTGCGCCGCCACTCGAACTGATCGAACTATACGGCGAACGCTGGGAAGAGGAGCTTTACTTCCGTCAACTGAAGCTGCAATTGAGGCGCACCGAATTGCTGCAAAGCCGCACCTTGAAGACCGCGGCTCAGGAGATCGCGTTGCTGGTGCTGGGCACTGCCTTGGTGGCGCAGGAGCGAGTGCGGGCGGCGGCGGGTCTGGTTCCGGTTTTGCGCGTGAGCTTTGCCAAGCTGCTGCATTTGCTGCGACCGCTCTGGCTGGTTTTAGCCATCGCCAGGGATTTGTTGAGCAAGAGCCAGCAGCGCAAGCTTACGGAACGATACTACGATTATATGCTGATGTGCCTGGTGCAGGAGCACGAGTCAGGGAGTTGTCCCAGGAAGGTTCGACAACCAGTCGGCAAGTGGCCCCGTTTGCTGGAAACCGAATCGGTGATCGGACAAATCGAGTTCTCTGTTCTTCGTTCCCAACCTTGAATACCCGAAAGGCATTAGGGCTAGCGCGATTCCCAAGAAACGTGATTGACTTGAGGGCCTTGTTCCAAGAATGCTTGGCGCATGACCACATTACGCCGATACCGTCGTGCTGCCTGGCTTGTTTCAAAAGGTACTTACCTCTCACGCTTTTGCGCAATTGTCACAGCGGCGGGCTTGCTTGCATTCTCCGCTCGGGGGGAAGAACCCCGCCCGGATGAACTGGCCGCCGCGCGTGCCTGGACGCAGGCCAAGTTCGAGGGAGTCAGCGATGCGCAACACCCCGACTACAACGTCCTGCCGCCCTTTTCGTTCGTTTACGACGGCAAACCATTGGCGGAGACGCTGAAGTCCTGGCAACTAAAACGCGAGACGAAGCAACTGGACGCGAGACGCTCTTGTCTCGAGTTGATTTATTCCGCGCCAACGTCCGGATTTGAAGTCCGGTGCGAGGTGACGGCATACCGCGATTACCCGGCGGTGGAATGGGTGTTGTATTTGCAAAACCACGGGACCAATGACTCCCCAATCATCGAAAATATCCAGGCCCTGGACACTTCATTCACCCGCGCCAAGTCCGGCGAGTTTATTATCCATCATTCCAAGGGGAGCCGATGGAGCATCGACGATTTCCGTCCGATCGATGATGTGCTCGGGCCGAAAAAAAGCCTCGAGGTGAAATCCGAAGGCTGGCCTTCGTCGTTCGCCCTCCCGTTCTTTAACGTCGAGTGGCCGGGCGAAGGGGTCATCTTTGGCCTTGGGTGGACGGAAGGATGGCAGGCCGAGTTTGATCGTGACGCCGACCGTTCGCTCACCGCTCGAGCCGGTTCGATCGGCACCCATTTCCGGCTCCATCCCGGCGAACGCGTCCGGACACCCCGCATCCTAATGCTATTTTGGAAAGGCGATCGCATTCATGGCCACAACGTTTGGCGGCGGCTCATTCTCGATTACTACAGCCCGACCCCGGGCGGCAAACTTCTCGAGGGACCCCTGTGCCATGCGAACTGGGGCTGGTGGCCAACGGACGAGCAACTCAAACGCATGAATTGGTGGCGCGAACACGGTCTCCCCATGGAAGTCTACTGGATGGACATCGGCTGGGAACGACCACCCGCCGGAGCCGAAGCCAAGGAACACCTGGCCGACTGTGTTGTGGACGAAAGGAAGCATCCCAACGGACTTAAACCCATCTCCAATGCCGCTCACGCCCTCGGCATGAAGTTTCTCTTGTGGTTCGGAAGCGGGCGTCTTTGGCCAAACCCGGACCGCGTCAAGGCCGCACACCCGGAGTGGCTCTCCGCCGAGTATCCTGGCACCGATAGCGGAAATCCCAAAATCAACCAATACCTCATTGACCACTTCATCCAGAAATTCATCGATTACGGGGTGGACGTCTTTCGGCCCGATGCCCACAGCACCCCGCTGCCGGACTCGAATCCCGACCGCCTCGGCATCAACCAGGCCCGCAGCGCCGAGGGTTTCATCGCCTTCTGGGACGCCCTCCTCAAACGCTTTCCGGACCTGTACATCGACAACTGCTGCGCCGGCGGCGAAAACATCGATCTCGAAACCATAAAACGGAGCATTGCCCTCTGGCGCAGTGATTTCCAAGTAAACCAGCAATTCGATCCCATCGGAATGCAATGCCAGACTTGGAGCCTCTCGCTCTGGGTCCCCCTGTCCGCCGGGGTGATCGGCGACCCGTGCCCCAGCGCCCGTGTGACCCGGCAACCCGATCCATACTCGATGCGCAGCGGCTTTGGCCCGGCCATGGTGATGACATGGTTCGGCAACGAAAAACAGATGCCAGGAAGCAACTTCGACTACGCCCAGGCTCGGCGTCTCCTGAATGAGTATGTCTCCTTGCGCGACAATTTCTACGGTGATTATTACCCGTTGACCGATTACAGCCTGAGCGCCGAGAATTGGATTGCCTGGCAATTCAACCGGCCCGATGCCGGTAAGGGAATGGTTCAAGTCTTTCGACGGCAGAATAGCCCTTATGAAAAAGCCCGGTTCTGCCTGCACGGCCTCGACCCCAGCGCCTCCTACAAATTGGTCAACACCGACGGTGGCGATTCTGAACTAACCACCGGCAAGCAATTGATGGAAAGTGGATTCTCGGTCTTGATCACCAACCAACCCGGAGCCGTGGTGATCACTTACCAAAAGACCGATCAATAACTTCGCTAACCGTGCGAAGCGTGAAGGGGGCCAATCGCTGTCTTGCCCATCAAGGCAACCCGGCTTGGCTCCCCACGCTACACGCTCTTCACGCTCCACGCTCCACGGTCCCCGCCTCAGGCCGGCCAACCAGCGCGGTTCTCGCGCTTGACAAATTGCGCTGCTTCCGGGCGATTTGGCGAACACATGACCGGGCCGTCCCATTGCATTTCTTTGCCCACGCCGATCCGCATCGCCACGCAGCCCAGCAGGATGATCTCGCTTAGATAACCCGCGATTTCGAAGTTCGAATAGGCCGGCGTGCCGTCGCGCATCATCCGGAACCATTCCTCCTTTTGCTGCTGGTCAACGCCACCCGGACCGGTCAACCGCGGAATGGATTGGGGCACAGCCTTGGCAGCCTC
>JAMCZD010000210.1 GCA_023473405.1 Candidatus Omnitrophota bacterium | reverse complement strand
CGTCGAATCCTTGATTGGCACGAGGCGGACTTTGCGGGAAAATAGAAGACAACGAGCATGAGTTTTTTGGCTTCAACTCGAATAATGGTTCTGCTGGCAAGCACCGCTTTGGCCTTATACCCGCTGCCCGCGATCGCCGCGCCGAACGGCCCTCAGACACCGCGGGATTTTTATAACGATGGCACTCGCAAGCTGAACAAAGGCGATTTGCGCGAAGCCGAGGCATCCCTCCAAACCGCAGTCGCCAGTAACGATCAAGTGGTCCAGCCAACCGCGCTGTATAACCTGGGTTACGTCCGATTCTTGCAGGGCGCCGAAGCGCGGAAGGGCACCGGCAAAGCGCCGGCGAGTCGCGCGCAGGGAGGGACCGCAGACGCCCACGGCGGACAGGCCATCGAAACCGCCGATAGCGCCCTGGCCAAGGATGAGTTGGGCGCCATTGTCCGTGCTTACCTGCAAGGACGCGGAGCGCGCAAGGAATTGAAGGCCGCCATCAAGGCGGTCAAGGACGCAATGGATGCTTACGGCGCGGTCCTGTCCCGCTGGCAGCGCGCCTCGGGCGATTTCAAAAGCGCTTGCGAACTTTCCCCTTCCGACCGTAACGCGAAGTATAATGCCGGCGTTGTGGACCGCCAGATCGCCGCTTTGGTGGACCGTCTCAAGATGATGCAGATGGCCTTTCCAATGCTCAACGGTCAACAAAATGAATTGAACCAGCGAATGCAGGAACTCAAGAAACGGCTTCCCGACGGGTTCCAAAAAGATGGCATGGACGACGACGAAGAAGATGAAATGAACCAGCCAAAGGGCCCCAAAGAGGGCCAAGAAGAGGTAAGCCCCAAGGAGGGCCGCGAAATGGCGATCACACCCGAAGAAGCCGCGCGCCTCCTCCAATCTCTCCAGCTCGATGCCCGGCGTAAATTGCCCATGGGCGCCGATCAAACCGCCGAAACGCGGAAGCGAACCGGCAACGATTGGTAACGAATCGCAATGAACTCTCGAATGAAGTCAGGTTCCGCGTTCTGGTTAGGCTGGTTGGGCGCGATCATACTGCCGTGCTCCTTCACCGTCGGTCAGGTCCGAACCAATACCACGACGCCCCGCGTCTCTCCCCTGCGCGCCGCAGCCGCTCCTGCCACGGCGTCGGTTGCCCCGAAAACCGCGCAACCGGCAGCGCAAAACCTGGACCCGCTCACGGCCATGCAGCAGTTGGGCATCGGGCCCGAGCCGCTGGCCGAGGCCGAGTTTGATCCGCCTATCGTATCTTTGGGCGAGCGCACAACATACCGTCTCGTGATCAGCTCAATGAGCGAGTCCATTGCGCTGCCGGACAAGCTCCCTGCGCCGCGGGGTTTGGAGTTTACTCCCGCCGGCAGCGCGCAATCGTTTATGGCGGTAGGGCCTCGGATGCAACCCGTCACGGCCTTCAATTTCCAGGTCAAAGCGGATGCCCTCGGGCTTTACACCATGCCCATATTCACCGTGTCCGCCAATGGAAAATCGGTTGAGGTCCGCGAAGCCCGCTTGGCGGTGGTCGAACCAGGGACAGCGCCCGCATTCAAATCGCCTCGATTGTTGCTCGAACTGCCGCCGGGACCGTTCTACGTCGGTCAATCTGTCACGGCGCGGCTGGTGCTGCTGGACCCAGGCGATAATACCCTCCAGGCCATGGTGCAGCCGCAAATCAAAGGCGAGGCTTTCATGGTCGAACAGAACATCCTCCGCCAGAAACGCGAGCCTTACAATTACCAGGGCCGAATGTTGCTCTCCTTGATCAGTGAAATTCCCATAACCCCAATCATGCAAGGCCATCAAACGCTCACTGCGCAGGCTTTCGCTTACCTCAGCCGTGCCGTAACCAATCGAACCATCGGCGCCCCAATGTACAGTCCCCTGCTCGATTCCGACCCTGCAACCGTCACGGTCGAGCCCTTGCCCGCGGAAGGCGAACTGCCCGGGTTCACGGGCGCCATCGGCACGTTCCAGCTCGATTCGCCCCGGCTGTCTACCAATCAAATCCGCGCGGGCGATCCGTTGACCTTGACCGTCACAGTGGCCGGCCAAGGAAATCTAACCCGGCTGGTCCCGCCCAGGCTTGATCGCACTTTGGATTGGCAGACGTTCCCTCCCCTCTCGGACTTGTCACCGCCCTATATCATCCAGCAACGCGGCTCGGTCGTCTTTACTTACACGATGATCCCCCTCAACGACCGCATAACAGCCACTCCATCAATCCCCTTCAGCTATTTCAATCCTCAGACGAAGGCCTATGTTGACCTCACCATCCCACCGGTGCACATCGAAGTCACCCGCCCACCCCTCAGCCGCGCGCTGCAACCTCAGGTGTCATCGAGCATCGGTCCCGGTCCGTTTGGCGAGGACCAAAACGGCGACGAAAAAAGCCTGGCAATGTGCGGCCTCGAAGAGAAACCCGGCCGCCCGGTTTCCAGTTTAACTCCACTCCAGCAGAGGTCCTGGTTTCTCCTCCTGCAGATCTGTCCAGCCATCGCCTTGGGCGGCTTATGCGCCTGGGACCAACGCCGGCGTTATCGCGAGCAGCACCCGGAGATGGTCAGAAAAAGCATCGCCCGCCGCCGCGTGCGCAAGCTCCTCCGCCAGGCCCGCCAGGCAGTGGGCACCCGGAATCCGCGCGACTTTGTTCTCGCGGCAGTCGGCGCGCTCCGCGAGGCCTGTGCCCCGCATACCGCCGCCAATCCCCAAGCCCTCGTCTGCGCCGACATTCTCTGCGAACTCTCCCAGGCGCAACGCAATGGCAAACCGGGCGATACCGTCCGCCGGCTCTTTGCGGTCGCCGATGAATTGCGGTACATCGACGGGCCGTCCAATGACGCTCAACTCCTCGAACTGCGCACGCCCTTTGAACAAATACTATCCGAGCTGAAGAACAGGCTATGATGTTCAACCTTTCCATTTACCCGCTCCCCGTGGAGCCTCGCTCGCTATGAACTTCCCCGAATATCTTGCGAACACCCCTCGACGCCGATGCAGAAAACTCGCCGGCGCCCTGGTTTGCGTCCTACTCGCGTGGCTGCCCGGTTCCATCGTCTTCGCCGCCGACGACCTGTTTCAGCAAGGCTTCGAGGCCTACGCCGCTGGTGGTTACGAGCGCGCAGCATCCCTGTTTGGCGAGTCGGCCAGGCCACCAGCCGCGCCTGGCCCCCT
>JAMCZD010000484.1:6188-16425 GCA_023473405.1 Candidatus Omnitrophota bacterium | reverse complement strand
GAGGTTTTCCCGAGACGAATGGACCTTCCGGCAATCACGGTCAAACGCATCGAATCGGGGAAGGTGACCCTGTTTGATCGGCAGGGAATGCTGGCTTATTGCAGCGGTCAACCTCAAATAACGCATGAACTCTGGTCGGATGACGATGCCAATTTGCGCCAGGCATTAAGAGGCAGTGAACAGACCGGGGAGGTAACCTTTCCCGGCGAAACCACGCTTCGAGTGGCGGCGTGGGTGCCGGTGCCGGGTTTGGGCTGGGTGGCGGGCGCCAGCAGGCCCATGCACGAGGTATCCGGACCCATCATCCGCAACCTCATGCCGGTTATGGCCTTGCTTTTCGCCGTGGTCTTGGGGTCAACCTTGGCTTCGCTAAAGATCAGCCGAAGGATTCTCGAAACTGTCCGGCGTCTCCAAGAGCACGCCCGAGCCATTGGCGGCGGGCGATTGGACCGCCGGATCTCCCCTTCGGGGATTGTCGAAATGCAGGACTTGTCGGTCGGGCTCAACCAGATGGCCGAGGACCTCGAGGAGGCGGCCAAGCAAAGGCAAACTCACCTGGACCGCCTTGAAAACCTGGTCCGCGTCTCGACCCGGATGCTCGATGAGGCCGGATTGGAGGACCTGCTGCGACAAGCCGCACATGCGGCGTGCGATGTGACTGGCGCTCGATGCGGGGTCATCACTTGCGGCGGCCTTCAGGGAGGCATCAGGGCCGGCGCGGTTTCAAGCCGGGCGGATCGGCTCGATTCGGCGTTTGCCGATCATTTTACCCCTAGCTTGGGTCAATACTCACTGCAATTGGTAAGCGAAGCCGGGGTGGTGAGAATGACCCGGCAGGGCTTTGGCCCCGGGGGCGAGTGGAGAGAGTTGGCGAGGAGCCAGATGCCGCCCCAAGGACTGTTGGCAGTCCGTATGAATGATCGGAACGGTAACCCAAACGGGGCCGTTGTCGTGATCGAAAGCGGGGCGGGTGAGTTCACCGAGGAAGACGAGGTTTTTTTGAAACAGCTTGCCGCCATTGTCTCTTTGGCTTTGGAGCATGTCGAGTCCCGTCTCGAGGCCGAGCATCGGGCCAGGGAAGCCGAAGAAGGCAGGCGCATACTCGATGCCTTGATGGACAATATCCCCGAAGGCATTACGATAGCTGATGCTGGCGACCTGAAAATTCGCATGTCGAGCGCCTATGCTTGCCGGTTTATTGGGAAACCTCGAGAGGCGGGTGAAGGCATTGCCCTCGAGCGGCACAATCGAATCTGGGAGATTCATTACACAGACGGCTCCGGCCTGGCCGCAAATGAAGAGCTTCCCCTGTGGCGCGCCGTCCAGCGCGGCGAAGTGATTACCAACGAGGAGTGGGGACTGCGCCGGCTGGATGGAGTGCTGACTCCGATCCTCTGCAACGCCGGCCCCATTACCGATCACGCGGGTAAGATCGTTGGCGGCGTAATTGCCTGGCGCGACATAACGGAGCGAAAACAAGCCGAAGCACAGCTCAAGGCCCTTAACGAGACCCTGGAAAAACGGGTGGCGGAACGGACGGCGGTTGCCGAACAGCGGGCCATCCAATTGCGCGCACTGGCGCTGGAATTGACCCAGGTCGAGCAACGCGAACGCCAGCAGTTGGCCCGCATGCTGCACGATCATCTCCAGCAACTGCTCGTGGGAACAACCTTCCACCTCGAGGCGTTTCAACAGCAGTTGCGAGGTAAAAATCAGAAGCTCGCTATCCAGCGGGCCATTGAATTGCTCCGTGAATCGGTTGAAGCCTGCCGTTCCCTGACTTGCGAGCTCAGTCCCCCGGTATTGTACCAGGGCGGATTGATTCCCGCACTGGGCTGGCTCTCCCGGTGGATGCGCCAGAAATATGGCTTAGCGGTCGAGGTGGACACGATCGGTGAGGTGAAATTGGAGTCGCAGGAGGTATGCGTCCTGGTTTTCCAATTCGTTCGCGAGCTCTTGTTCAACGTGATCAAACACGCCGGCGTGAAGCAGGCCGATGTCCAAATCTCCAATCCCGAGCCGGGCTGGATTCAGATCGTGGTCGCCGACCAGGGGATTGGTTTCGATCCAAGCCGCCTCGAGGCCTCGGCAAGTTCCGGGACGGCGGCAATGGGCCTGCTCAGCATCCGGGAAAGGCTGAGCCTGTGGGCGGGGCAACTCGTGATTGCCAGCGCCCCGGGCAAAGGCAGCCGTTTTGAACTGCGGGTCCCCTCACAATTTCGATCCTCGCCTTCGAGCGAGTGAGGAGTTTAACCTGGAGAACTTGCGTAATTGGAAATGTCATGAAGAAATTGCAGCTCTTGCTCGCCGATGACCACCAAGTGGTGCGTGAAGGACTCAGGCTGTTGGTTAATGCCCAACCTGACATGCGTGTCTTGGCCGAGGCCAGCGATGGCAAAGAGGCCCTCCAAAAGGCCGAAGAGCTGCAGCCCGATGTCCTGGTTATCGACCTCGTTATGCCGGAAATGGATGGCTTGCAGGTCACTGAAACCCTCAAGAACCGATGCCCCAATATTAAAGTGTTGGTTCTCACCGCCCACGAGGACGAAAACAGTCTGCGTCAATCCTACAAGGCCAAGGCCGAAGGTTATGTCTTGAAAAGCTCCACCGGTTCCGAGCTGCTTCGTGCCATACGCGACGTCGCCCAGGGCGGTGTTCATTTCGACGCTACTCTGGTCGGCAAAACCCTGCTGCGTGAAAATGCTCCTGACCAGGATGCCCAACGCACGGCCCCCAGTGAACGCGAGAAATCTGTCCTCATCCTAACCGCCCGCGGCTATAGCAACAAGGAAATCGCAAGCCAACTCTCGATCAGCGTCAAAACCGTCGAAACCTACAAGATGCGCCTGGGCGAAAAACTCAAGCTCCGCTCCCGGTCCGATATTGTCCGATATGCCTTGCGGCGGGGATGGTTGACTGAATCCTGACCGTGCTCCTCGCTCTTACGCTCCCGACGCTCAGAGACCATCATACCGTACCTCCCTGGCTTTATCCTTCACTTTGTCCATCACTTAGCCGGTGGATTTCCGCGCAGTCTGAGTGACAAAGTGAAAGACAAGGTGGGGGACGAAGCGAGGGAGGGCTGCCACTTCACGCTCCAAGCAGCCAAAGCGCCGTCGCCCCTTCGCTCTGCCGCCGCACTCCACAACATGCTCAACGCCTTGGTCGGGGAAATTCCTGACACTCCACTCTCGTTTTCCCGACTGTTGTTCCGCGTTTCCGGGTGTAAACTAATCGCGCAATATGGATCTCGGCATAGTAACCTATCAGCACGTAATTTTGGACATGGCGTGGCAGAATGTCCCGGTTTATTGTACCGAATCCCAAACAAAGGTGATCCTATGAGCAAGCATACCTTATCCAGGCCGGTCGCTTCTCTTGTCGACAAGGCCGATGAATCCAAGGCATTGTGCGCGGGGCTCCATCTCGTTGTGCTTTGTCAGGATGCAGCAACCAGCGTGTGGGCCAGGCAGGTCTATAGTCGCGTGATCCGATTGGTGGGGCATGAATGGGTCCGCCGTCGACAGTGGAATATTGCCCAGCTCGAGATAGATAATATTTTTCAGACGTCACTCCAGGACGCCATCCACGCCGACATTATCATAGTTTCAATGCAAAACGGTTCGAGTATTCCGCCCAAGCTGAAGGATTGGATGGACAGTTGGTTGTCTTGTCGCGACAACGAGGTGGGGGCGTTGATTGCGCTGGTTGGTGCGCCCTCCGATGCCGGCGCTCAACCGCCCTGTGTCTTGGATTACCTCCAACAGGTCGCCCAAAGAGGCGGACTCGACTTTTTTCCGCAGCTATTCACGGAACCGCGGGAACATGTGAAGCTCGACCTCGTGCCTCGCCTCGAGGCCCCGGATTTATCAAGCCCAACCAGCGGCTTTTCCGTATGCCTGGACCCAAACCGCGGTCCGGACCGATGGGGCATAAACGAGTAATTGGTCGAAGGCATCACCGATGCGGCTAGTGTGGTGTAACGCTGTTTCCGTGACACCACTTTAGGATCGGTAGGGCCGAGCTTCTGCCCGGCCCATTTTTTTTGGAGTTGGGTGGCAAGGCCCCGGCGCGACACCGTTTTGGCCTGCGCGAAAGAAAAGCGCTGGCGCCGCTTCGATCTGCCGGCGCACTCAAAACGGGTCATGTGCAGCGGCATCCTATTCCCGGGAAGTGCCTGTTTGTACGGCGCGATAATAACGTGAAGACGCAGCCGTCGAGTCCAAGTCGGATATTTCGATTACGGGATGGCTGGATGAGACGGTCTTGAGTTCCTGCCATGATTCAAGATCAGGCGATCTTTCGATCCGATAGGAGCGACTCGGGGTGGCAATGAGGATGAACCGAACACGGCCTGTGTCCGACATCTCTGGTTGGGCTAGACGGAGTTCCGTGGGACCAACCACCATCAAATCGTCAAACCATGCCTTGCCGCTCGTCGTGCTGGACCAATAGCCAAGCCGGCAACCGACGGACACGGTTCCCGAGGAAGGCGCAGTGAACGGCAGGGTGGCTTGACGCCAATCGAAGGTTCCACTCAGAAAATCGGGAGCGTGGTCCCAGGTCCCAATCAGGCAGAGATTCGCTCCGGTGCTCCGTCCCGGTTCGAGCACGATGTTCACGCCTTTGATCCATCCTGTGATCCAGTAGGTCGAACCGGGGGTCAGGTCAGTCACGGTTTGCATCCAACGGGCGTCATTGAACTGCGACGAGGCGATAGAAAGGCAGCGTGAACCGCGTCGGCCCGTGCCTGACAGTTCCCAGGTGAATTGGGCCTGGCTGGGCAGCATGGCGTCGGAGGTCCATCCGGCGGCCTGGGGGTTGAGTTCGAAACTGCCATCGAGGATGCTGCCCTTCCGGTCAGTGGCGAGGGTGGTAACCGTCACCTGCGCACCGTTGGAGGAGACATTGCCCGAACCATCGGCGGACTTGACCAGATATGTGTAAGAAGTGCTCGGTGAGAGGCGGGTATCCGTAATGTAGGGTAGGGCGGTCTTCCGCAGCAAAACACCATTGCGGTAGACCGCGTAACGGGTCACACCGACGTTGTCGCTCGCCTCGCTCCAGGAAAGCCCAATTCGCGATGTGCCCAAGGCGAGGCCTTCGATAGCTTCGGGTGCCGTCGGCGGGGTGACATCTTCCGGGGGGAAAACAATGTCCGTGAACGGGCACGACCGGGTGAACCTGTTGATATCGAAGATGTAAGGCCACCAGGTGTTAAGCAACAACACCATGGTTCCACTCTGAAGATCAGCGGCATAATGGCCGCCGCCGTTTTTGGGCAGGTGTTCCCACCACCAGACATAAAACTGGTCCATCGCCACCCCCTGGTCGCCGTTCCATTCCAGAGGCGATATATCGCGGGGAACACCGTTGGCATCCGGGTAGCGATACCAATCGTCACCATAGTTTTGAGCGTGCGCCTCGATCGTCAGGTTGCTGAAGAAGGCTTCGGTCGAATAAGTCGTCAGGCCGAACCCGCCGGTGACATAGCTGTCATCGGAATAGGAAATGATCGGCGCGAGTGACTTGTCGAGATAGATCCTGATCAGGCTGCCGCGCGACTCGATGCGGAGTCGATGGGGGACGTCGGACGGGAGCGTGTGAGTGGCATTGGTCAAGGACAGATAGGCATGGTCGAGTTTGGCCAGGATCACCTTGCCTTCAGATGCGCTGAGGCCGACATAATAGCCTTTGACCTGGTTCACGCCTGCGCCGCATGCTGACACCCGGAACAGGAAACCCGCATGGGAAGAAGGAGTTCCATTGGTCAATCGCACGGTGAGTTCGACGTCGCCATCGGAAAAGGCTATCGGCGGATGATAATTGCCCGTGCTATCCGACATCCCCATCCCGTCCAACGCCAGCACCTTGACCCCATTACCCGCCAACGCGTGATATTCCTGGTTCGCCGCCGACCAGGTGCCATCATACACGTGAAACGGGCCGGCATCATTGAAATCGAAACTCATCGTGCTCCAGTCGTAATTGCACATGGCTGTGGGTGGGAAATGGGATAGCCCGGCTTGTGATTGGCCAGGCGCGACCAATACCGGGTCCCAGCTTGCCGCCTCGGCCTGGGTGAAATGGGTCCAATCGTCAATGGCCTTGGTAACTAATTCGCGGGCGGGATTTTCGGCGTTGAGGGTGGTGAACACACGGCTCGATACGCTGTGCGGCCAACTTGAGGCTATCCGGCTGCTCATAATTACCTCGGCCATATGACAGGTGTTTTCGCACATGAATCCAACCCCTTGATGGCCTTCCTTGCCGAACCCGTAAAAGACCACGTTCCGCTGCAGGCTCGAGTCCACAATGGCCCCGCCGTTTACGTAGTAGGCAGTCGGTCCCGCCATGGCGGTTTCCCAAAAACCGGTGCCCGACACGCCAAACACCCAGACTGCATCGATCTGGCCCGCATTGATCTTGTCCGCAATCCCAAACCGTGGATCGTGAATGATGGTTTCGTATGCCGGACCGCCTGGATTGGGATTGTTCCAATAATCATATCCCTGTTCTCGCAGGCTCACGTAATTGGTGGCGTTGAAGGCCGGACGCGACGCGTCCGCCGGCGGCGGGAATTCGTCGAGATCGAAACGATACGCCACTGACCAAACAGTCTGGCCGCCGCTGGCGCACTTCAAAAGCCGAATGTATTGCTCAATCAACGTGTCCACGTCGCGGTAACCATACTGGTCCGCCACCCGCACATAAGCGCCATCAACATAAATACGCGGATCATAATTGAGCACCAAGGCATTGAATTGAGTGCGCACCAGGACTGGTTGCACCTGGCCCACCCCCGACCGCGGAGTTGCCAGAACCGCATTCGATGCCTCCGAGAGATTTCCGGACGCATCCCGCGCCTTGACGCGAAAAGTGTAGGATCGATTCGCAATTAGGCCCGGACTGGTGAAGGAGTTCGACGTCGAACTGCCCGCCGAAGCGCCGTTGCAAAAGACTTCATAAGCGACCACCCCGGCACTGTCGGCAGCGGTTTCCCAGCTCAACGTAACCGACGTGGCGGTCTTGGCCGTAACCGTAAGTTGACCAGGTCGCGCCGGAGCCTGGAGTTCGACCGTGGGGTAGACCTCCGGTCTTCCAGTTAATCGGGCCTCCGGCCCGACGTTTTCTTTCTCCCCAAGCGCAGGAGTGCGAGCCTCGGTGAATCCAAAGACCTCCGGTGCGCCCCGTGCCAGGGCGGTCGTCGTGAAAAGGTCATCGGCCAGGCCATTCGCTGTGGCCATCGGTTCCCATAACACGGCTGCTTTGAGCAGGAATGCCGCCAGGACAGCAAGCCGTGCCTCAAGCCGGTTGAAGCCGGCCATATTCCAAGGAATGGATAACCAGGCCCGACCCTGGCAGCGGCCTTGAATCAGGCGCGAACCAAACAGCGTTTTATCGGCTTTCATACGCACGAAACAAGTCTGACTCGTTCTTCTTAATTGCCTAATCCGAAGTGCGAGAATAGATCGTAGTGAACAGATTGTCCATCTAAATCTCCTCGCGTGTCGATGGGGTGAGACAAGATTCTGGAAAACGAAGAATTTTGTCTCACGCAAGGTGATGACCTCGTAATATCAAACAACTTGCATCGGCCCTGCATCGGACTTCAATCTGAACCTTATTCAATCTTGACCTAGAGGTCTTTTGGGCGGCATGCTGACGGCGATGAGCGCAATGCATAGCACGGCCTCCATCACGCAATGGAGAGTATCTCCTATCAACAAATCGTATGACCAAATCCATAACTCCAAGGCTGGTAAATTCAAAGGCCAGCCGCGCATTTGCAGTGGCGATTGTTTGGACTCTATTTTTCTTGCCCTCTATCCTGGTGGCCGCGGAGCGGACCGCGACCAGCGGCGATGCCTATATCAGGTTCGAAGGCAACCGTTGGGTGCTGGGCACAGCCAGCGTCGAGAAGACTGTGGCACTCGAGGGTGGCAAGCTGTTCCTGCAAAGCTTCAAAAGCAAAGCTACAGGACTGGAAATGACGCCGGATAACGGTCTGTCCGATGAATTTTTCATCCTGCTGGGCGACAAATGCGAACGTGTAAGCGGCGCTGCGGGTAATTGGAGACTTGCAGGCGACAGGGTCCAAAAGCTCAACTTGCAGGCGACAGGGTCCAAAAGCTCAAACAAGGAGAGCTGCAATTGGACCTGACGGTGGCTCGAGGTAGCCTCGAGGTCACCAAGAGCTACGTCGTTTATCCCAAAACGAGCATTATCAGGGAATGGGTTGCCTTCAGAAACGCGGGCACCGCGCCGCTGAAGATCGCCGAGCCCGGATTCCTCGATGCCGCTTGCCGTCTCGGCAATCCTTCCTCGCTCGATTTCCTTTGGATGACCGGTGGCGAGAATGCGCCTGGCTCATGGAAGCTTCAAAGCGAGGCGCTGAGCCAGGAGAAACCCAGGACATTCGATTCCTATGAGCCGATGAAGGTAGACCTCTCGCAGCTTCCCGGCGACGGCGTCAATGTGAAGATTTTGCAGAACGGCAAACAGGTATGGCCCGATAGCGGCTGGCAGTACCTGCCTCACGGAGGCATTACTGCGCACTTCGATATCGGCGTCGAGGTTGCCGCTGGTGATAAGTTGGTGTTTCTCGTCAATATGAATAAGCATGTCAGCAACGACACCACCGCATTCGATCCCACGATTACTTACCCCGATGGGGAGAAGCATACGGCGTCGGCTGAGTTCGGCCATGAGCAAGGCAAGAACGGGTGGTCCTATCAGTATCTCCAGGACGGCAGGTTCATGAATCTTGTTTGCCAACCCGCGAATAACCTGTGGGCCGCTGATAAGGACAACCCGATTGCCATCCCGATTATTGGCCCGGGCACGATGCATCCGGGGCCCGGCCAGGACGTGGCACGGGTTTGGACGGCGCCGAAGGCGGGTCATGTCAAGGTCGCCGGATCGCTTTGCAATGTCGGGAACCCGGCCGGCGGGACGTATGGTTTTCGCGCGGGTTCGAGTTCCTATGCCCCTTGGTGTGCGCTGTATGGTCGGGACTCGCGGCAAGGTCTGTTCATCGGGTGGGATTATTTTGGCCATTGGGCTTCCACGTTCGCTTTGGATACCAACGGCGGGGTCCGGATCGAGTTTAGAGTTGCCGGCCACCGGCAGACGCTCGAACCCGGTCAATCGGTTACCACCCCGAAGGCCTTTATTGGGCTTTACCGGGACGATCTCGACAACGCCGGCAACGAATGCCTGGATTGGCAGTACCGGTACCTCTGGGATTATACGCGGTCGGGATGGTTCCCTGCTACGCGAATGGTCGGATGTTGGACCAAGGGAACGACTTGGGGCAAAACATGGTCTGGGAGCGGGGCCGATTTCGGCAGCACCTACCGCAAGGTCTTCCGGGTCGTGGACCTCATGCGCTATTGCGGCGGCGAGGTCTACCATCGTGATTGGGGATGGTGGGGTCTATGCGGTGATTGGGACGGTCCGGACTGGCGGTCCGCCAACGATTACCTCCGCAAATACGGCATGGGACTCTTGCTCTATGGCTTTCTTTACGCCGCCGAACCCGATTCACGCGTCGGCAAGGCACACCGCGACTGGTTCATGCCGGATGGTAGATTGCTCGATCTGACCCGGCCGGAGGTGGTCGAGTTCATCAAGTCGAAGCTGGATCAATGGTACGACCAATGGGGCCCGTTCGAATGGCGCAATGACGGCGGTTTCACCGAACCGCGCCAGGGACCAACTGGACGGTATGATGATGACTCGCCGTTGCTTGGCCAGGACCATGGCTTCAGGAAAGTCTTACAGGGTTTCCTCGATAAACACCAGGATTGCGCCTTCCAACCTGTCAACGGCGGCGGCGTCTATGGCAGTTATGAATATAGCCGGTTCGGTTCGTCCTTCTCGTTCAGCGATGGAGCGGTCGGTATTTTGAGAAACTACTGGGCTGCGCTGCTCCTGCCTCCCGATAAGACGAGCGATATCCCCGAAACCACCCAGCCGGAGAATTACGATAAGGCAACCTGGCGCGGCTATCTCTGCCTCAACGTCGACTTCAGCCAGGACTCAGCCGATCCCGTGAAGCTCGATGGTGTGCGCGAAATGATTGACATTTACCATTACCTGCTTCATCAGGGCGTGGTCGGGCGCTGGGTTAAAGTATACCGTCCCATCATCCAGGGCGATGACCCGACCCTGTACTTCCAACGCCTGTCCGGCGACCGGCAGCGCGGGATCATCACTCCCCAACGCCTACCCC
>JAMCZD010000484.1:4202-6178 GCA_023473405.1 Candidatus Omnitrophota bacterium | reverse complement strand
TGGTCCCTGGCGCGTAGCCTCCGGCCCGGTCGTCATTAAGCCCAAGGGCCTGCGGGCGAAGACCGGTTATTTTGTCTCGTTCCAGGAGTCCGGCGCCACCGAGGAGCGTAACGGCGCGGACCTCATGGAGAACGGTATCCGAATCGAAAGAATGCTCCCGGGCGAGCTCATTTACTTGAACCTCCCGATGCATCCAGGCAGCAAGCTCGATACGCAGGCCCCTGCTCCTCCTCGAAAACCTGCCAAGCGGGCCGCAGACAACATGGGTTATCCAGGGATCGAGCTCACCTGGGAACCGGCGACCGACAACAACTGGATTTCCTACTACGAGATATTCAGGAATGGAAAGTTCCTGGACAAGCTCGCCAAAGGCACCTTCTATTTCGATCACTCGGCCGGGGCCGATCTCGCCGCTAATTACGAAGTCCGGTCCGTGGACGGCTCGGGCAATGTCTCCGGAAAGGTCAAGGTTAGCGGGCCGGCAGCCCGGACGGCGAAGGTCTTCGACGATGCCCCGGGCAGCGGCATCGTGTTCAGCGGTGACTGGCAAAGGAAAACACGCGTTGCCCCGGCTTACGAGGGCACCCTGACATTCTCCAATCAGAAGGGCGCGACCGCCGAGTTGACCTTTGAAGGCCGCAAGGTGCTGTGGTTCACCAAGTTAGGACCTGACTGCGGCAGGGCTGAGGTTAGTGTCGATGGATCTGGCACGGAGGTGGTGGACACTTACTCGGCCGACGACATCTGGGGCATTTGCATTTACCGCAAGGAGCTGCTTTCGGGGGGAACCCACACCTTGCGCATCAAAGTCATGGGCGAACATGCCGAGCACCCGGCGGACTACGTCCCGGACCGTGCCAATCCTGGCGTCATGTGGGTTCACTTGGATGGAGTGAGAGTGGAACCGTGACTCGGAGCGAATCGTGGCGTGCTCCGAAGCCGGCTTTTGTAGCGTCGTTACGAGTCCCCTGTGTCGCGTGTTTCTTAACCCGCCTCGCGTTGGGCCGGCGCACGGTCTGCCGATTGGGGAATAGACAAATGTATAGCTGCTTCAGGGATACCGCACTAGTACCAGTCCCGCAGGCGGACGTCGATGCCGAGGTCGGTTCCCACCTGGCGTTTGAAATCCTGCAAATCGCTGCCGCGACAATGGTAAGGATACACGATCTTGGGCCGGAACGCTCGCACGGCGCGTGCGGCTTGCGAGACATCCATGGTGTAAGGCAGATTCATGCACAGGAAGGTTACCGCGACGTCCTTGAGCGCCAACATCTCGGGGATGTCCTCTGTGTCACCACTGATATAAAACCGCTTCCCGCCGATGGTCAGAATGTAACCGTTGCCGCGCCCGCGCGGATGATATTTCTGACGTTCCGGCGTTAGGTTATACATTGGAATGGCATCGATGGAAAGGCCGAGAACGGAAGTGGATTGGCCATTGGTGAGGACAGTGGTTTGGGCGCGCAGAGCTGAAGGCAGCATCTCGGCTACGGCCGGTGGCGCGACAATTGGCGATTTATTGCTGACCAATCCGGCCAGGGTTTCGGCGTCCAGATGGTCGCCGTGAATGTCCGTAATCAACACCAAATCCGGGCGCGGCAAACCCTGGAATCGGCTCAACCCACCCACTGGGTCCACGTAGATTGCCTTGTCCTTCCAACCCAGGAGAAAAGTGGCGTGATTGATTGGGTGCACTATCACGCTGACGTCATCAGTGGCAATGGGATCCCCCGAAAGCGGGCCGCCTTTGGTTTCAACGTATGGCGTCATAGTCAAGAGTCCCAGGAATATTACTCTCCAGACCGTGGGATAGAGCACACCCTGCCAAGTGCTTTGCGTTGTCATAGGCCTTCCTTTTTTCTCGAATCATACCACGTGACATCATCCGCTCAAAGACAAACCTCTGATTTGCTGGTTGATCCTTCGTCCTGAGTCATTCATAACTGTGCCCATGCGATTCCTTGGTTCCCTGGTCC
>JAMCZD010000484.1:1185-4192 GCA_023473405.1 Candidatus Omnitrophota bacterium | reverse complement strand
GGCATTGTGTTGGTGCAAACGAACACGAACGCGGGCGCGAGCGAGCTTTTGGAATACCTCTCTGACCGTCCGGACCTTTTTTCAGTCGCCGCGCAGGGTTGGGGAGTATTGGGCATCGACACTGCCGCCCATTTGCCGGACGCGGAGCCGATGACCCTGCAAATCAAGGACCGGAAATTTCACAAAGGCTTGGGCAGCCATGCCCCCGGCCAGGTCGTTGTTGAACTGGACGGCATGTATGAAGCGTTTGAGGCGGAGGTAGGGGTTCAGTGGCAGGGCGGACAGCAGGGATCGGTCGTGTTCAAGGTAATTGCCGATGGCCGTGAGGTGTTCGACAGCGGGGTGATGCGAGAGACAACACCTGCCAAGCGCATCAGGCTTTCGGTAAAAGGCGTTCAGGAATTGAGATTGGCGGCTTCTGATGCGGGCGATGGCATTACTTGCGATGTGGCGGACTGGGTCGAGGCGCGGCTGGTTCCCGATGCCTTGGCGCAGGCCGAAGCGGATAAGTGCACGGTAGATATTGCGCCGTTCGGGCAAGTGCTGACTTGGGACCCGGAACGAATGGACGGCGCCCGGAATGGTCGCACCGAGGAAGTCCGCGTCGAAGACCTGTTTTTGGGAACCGAAATTGCGCCGGATACCGACGGGTTTTACGCCGTGCCGCAGAATAAGAATGGGATGGGTTGCATCGGGCTGAGATGGCTGGAGAAACGCCGGGTGACGCGGTTGGAGTTGCGCTTTGCGGACGCCTCGATGATGCCCACAACGAATGGCGTGCAAGTGCAATGCTGGATTGCCGGTGAGCAGGGCGGATCACGATGGCAAGGCCGCTGGGAGCCGATGAAGGGGCTCCTGCAACCTGAAAACGACCGGTGGGTTTTCACCATTGACTGGCGCGGCAATCCTGTTCGCCGGGCGGGTGTGATGAAGGTGCGCTGGATCCTGCCCGGCCTCGCCAAACCGGTCTTGCTGCGCGGACTCTCGGCTTATACCGACTCTCGCTGGGATGACGTCCAGGTCCGCCTGCGGATCGAGAAACCTATGCCTGGTAAACAAGGCCGAGTCGAGGTTTACAATGGCGAGGCGGTTGGTGCGGGCGAATGGAACTTGGTCAAGCCGCTGAACCTCGAGGTGCGTTACAGCAGATCGAAGCCGTATAAGGGTGACCGGACCGTGTTGCGGATCAAGTTACCTGAAGGCGCTTTCGGCGTGGCCATCGAGGACCTCCTGACCAATGATTGCGTCTATGTCAAGGATTTCGGGTTATTCGCCACCCGCGAGCCGGACGGTGTGACGCTCGATGCCTACAAAAGTCGAATCGCTGAACGCAAGACCGTTCTCGATCGGGTTCGGTCGATGCCTGACCAGACGCTCGAGCAGGCCATGAAAGCCTTGCACCGGCCGGAGGCCGATCTCGGCCCCACGATGCTCTCGTTGGCGTGTGACAACCACAAGTTCATTCTGTCGCGCAGCGGCCAGATCGAGTTCGACACCCGGCCGGAGGTGTACAACTGCTTTGACCGTCCCTATACCGGGCGGTACTGCTGCCGGTTCGCACCTGAGTTCGGTTCAGGCAAGGGCCTGGTCATCGAGCGTCACTTGGAGGGCGGTTGGTTGCCCATCCCGGTTATCAGCTTCAATGATCAAGGCGTGGTTTACCGGCAGCGGACCTTTGTGGCTCCGTATGATAAGTCCCCGCCACCTGAGGGCGCACCGGCGTGGTTGAATCGCAAGCCATTGTGCGTAGCGGAGATTACGGTCGAAAACCCGCTTCCGCAGCCTGCGAAGGTGTCGCTAAAACTGCGGTTCATTGCGGACATCGAGAAGTCCGAGCCGGCGCCGGCCGAGTCCTCGGGCGAGGTGACGGTGTTTTTGAAATCGGGCCAGCCGGTGGCGATAGTTGGCGGGGGTTCCGCGAAGGTTTTGCGGCCCGAGGTGAAGGACGGCTTATGGTCGGTCAGCGGCGAGCTGCCGGCTGGGACGCTGGCGCGATGGAGAGTGTGCATCCCCGGGTGGGCCGTTTCCGCCAATGAAATAGCCCTGCTGACCGGCAACGAGAATCTCGTGGCGGATACGGAGGCTTATTGGCGTGGGCTAATCCTGGCCGGCATGCGCATCGAGATCCCCGATCCGCTGCTGGCGAACCTGATTTACGCTTCCGAGGTTCACTGCATGCTCGCCTCGAGGAACGAAGACGGGGTGAACGTGGCGCCATGGATCAGCTCATTTTCTTACGGGCCGCTCGAAAGCGAGGCGAACTCGATTGTGCGCGGGATGCAGGTGATGGGCCAAACCGATTTCGCCCGGCGTTCGCTCGATTATTTCATTAAGCGCTACAACCGGGCGGGTTATCTCACGACCGGCTATACGGTGATGGGGACGGGTTGGCACTTGTGGACGTTGGGCGAGTACTACGCCCTCGCTCGAGACACGAACTGGCTGAGAACAGTGGCGCCCGAGATCGAACGGGTGTGTCATTGGGTGATGGCGCAGCGCGATAAGACCAGGAAGTTGAACGCGCGCGGTGAGCCGGTGCCTGAATACGGCCTGATGCCTCCCGGGGTGATGGCGGATTGGCCGGTTTACGCATATTACGCATGTCTCAACGGTTATTATGCCGCGGGACTCAGGACGACCGGCGAGGCCCTGGCTGACATTGGCTATCCGGGCCACGAGGCTATAACCACCGCGGGAAAAGAACTCGCCAAGGCCATCATGCGCGGGTTCCACTGGGCGCAGTCGCTATCGCCTGTGTTCCCGCTCCAGGACGGCACGTGGGTCCCGGAGTATCCCACGCAGATTTTTTGCCACGAACCCGTGGAAGACCTTTACCAAGGAGAAGATTACGGTCGAAGCTGGTGCTATGACGTTGAGATCAGCGCGCACCACCTGATTCCGTTCGGGATCATGAATCCCCGGGGTCGCGACGCCGGCTGGATGATGGACCACATGGAAGACGTGCAGTTCCTCAAGGGCGGTTGGCATTATTACTCGGCCGAGCAAT
>JAMCZD010000484.1:0-1175 GCA_023473405.1 Candidatus Omnitrophota bacterium | reverse complement strand
ACTTTGGCGGTTTCGCCAAGGTGCAGCCTTATTACGCGAGAACGGTCGAGGTGCATGCATTGCGGGACGACGTGAAACCATTCATCCGGTCGTACTTCAACACCATCCCCACGCTGCTCAACCGGGAGGATCTTTCCCTTTGGGAGCATTTTTTCAACGGGGCCTACAACAAGACTCATGAGACCGGCTACCTGCTGCATCAGAGCCGCACCATGCTGCTAACCGAGCGTGGCGATGAATTGTGGCTGGCGCCGTTCGTCACTTGCAACTGGATGAAAGACGGAATGGCCGTTGCCGTGAGCAATGCGCCGTCGAACTTCGGCCTCGTCAGTTACCGAATTACCTCGCACGCTGCCCAGGGTTACCTCGAGGCCCAAGTCAGCCCGCCGTCTCGCCAGGCCCCGAAATATATCGTGATCCGGTTGCGGCATCCCGATGGCAAACCGATCAAATCCGTTACCGTGAACGGAAAACCGCACACCGATTACGATCCGGTTGGGGAGACTGTGCGGATCGAGCCGGCGCAGGGAGGAATTGTCGTGGAAGCGAAGTTTTAGAGCGCGTCTTGAAATTGCCAGGGGTGCTGTGGCAATGGACCTTGGCCAGGGCAAGGTGGCGAAGCCGGGGCATCCTCCGAGCGGGCTGTGAGGGCTGAGACCAGTCGGCGGACGAGTTGGAGACGGCTTATGTTTCTCGAGTTTTTCTCAGACGTGGTTTGCTGCGTTCAACCCAAGAGCTGAAAACCGGGCGTGAATGCGAATCGGCTTTCATAATTGACACTTGCCGGTTCGGCAACCAGTATTCCGGTCGTGAAAAACAACGAGCACCAATCAGGCCACTCTGAGGGGTCTCAGGATGGCGTCGTGAGCCGTTCGCCAACGCTGCTTTCACGCAGGACATTCTTCTGGACTACCGCAGGGTTTATTGCTGCAAGCGGGCTTCTCCGCGCCCAGGAACCAGGCGCCAAACCGGCGCTGTCACCGGGCTTGCTCAACCGCAAATCCAGCGTCGCGCTCGTTGGGGGCAACAGCCGGCGGGAGAACATTTGCGCGGCGTTGTCATCGATCGAGGACCGGATACTGCCGGTCTTGAAGACGAAGAAGCGCGTGGTCATCAAGCCGAACATCGTGAACACGGCGAATCAATTGGCTTCGACGCATGTGGACGCCCTGCAC
>JAMCZD010000166.1:15581-16470 GCA_023473405.1 Candidatus Omnitrophota bacterium | reverse complement strand
CGGAACCATTCGGTGCCGCGGTTGACGATATGCGGCACGTTGCAGAGCGTTTCGGCATTGTTGACGATGGTCGGTTTGCCCCACAGGCCGCTGACCTGCGGGTAAGGCGGTTTGGCGCGCGGGATGGCGCGTTTGCCTTCGAGCGAATTGAGCAGGCCGGTTTCCTCACCGCACATGTACCGTCCGGCGCTGATGTGCAGATGCAGTTCGAGGCTCCAGCCGGAGCCGAGGATGTTTCTGCCGAGGTATCCGTGGTTGTATGCCTCGGCGATGGCGCGTTCGAGATTGCGGGCCGCCTCCCGATATGCCCAACGCAGAAAGATGTAAGCCACATCGGCCTGGATGGCGTAGGCGCTGACGATCATCCCATCGAGCACCTGGTGCGGGCTGCTTTCGAGCAGAAGCCGGTCCTTGAACGTGCTCGGCTCCATTTCGTCCGCATTGTTCACCAGGTATTTCGGGTGCGGCGCATCGGCACCCATGGGGACGAAGCTCCATTTTTTGCCGGTGGGAAAACCGGCGCCGCCTCGGCCGCGGAGACGCGAGTCCGTGACGACCTTCTGAACTTCCTCGGGCGACATTTTGCCGAGCGCCTGGCGCACCGACTCGTAGCCGCCGACCCGCTCGTATTCCTGAATCCAGAGCGGGGTGCGATCAGGCCGGATATGTTGAGTCAGGGGTTGTTCCATGGTGCTCGGGGTTATGGGTATTGATCGAGTATCTCATTGATCGCTTCCGGGGTGAGGCTGTGGTGGAAGTCCTCATCGATCATCATGGCTGGTGCGCGTTCACAGGCGCCAAGACAGGCGACGGGCAGCAATGTGAACCTCCCGTCGGCGGTGGTTTCACCGAACTGGATACCGAGCCGTTGCGCCCTCGTTACGCGATC
>JAMCZD010000166.1:3708-15571 GCA_023473405.1 Candidatus Omnitrophota bacterium | reverse complement strand
GTTGCAGATCAGGATCACGTGTCTGCCAACCGGTTTCCTGAAAATCAAATTGTAAAAGGTGGCAACATTTTCCAGTTCATCCGGTGACATCCCGAGCAGTGCCGCCACGTCCCGGAGCGCCTCGTCCGTGACCCAGCCGCGATGCCGCTGGACTACTTTCAGCGCTTCGATCGACACCGCCTGCTTGGTCGCATAATGGCCAAACTCGGCTTCGATCTCGCTTCTTTCAGCCTCGGTTAACATGGCATGATTGATGTATGGACTGTTTCAACCCCCCTCAGCGGTCCACGTCCGCCAACACAAAATCGATGCTCCCCAACAGGGACAACAGGTCCGGGACCAATGCGCCCCGGCTGATTAACGGGATCATTTGCAGGTGCGGGAACGATGGGGTGCGAATCCGGGTGCGATAGGACATTGTGCCGCCATCGCTGACCAGGTAGTAGCCGTTGTTGCCCTTGGTGGCTTCGATGCCGACAAAGGCCTCACCGGGCGGAATTACTGGTCCCCAACCGACGCTGAGGAAATGAGTGATAAGCGTTTCGATGTCGTGCATGGTACGTTCCTTGAGGGGCGGTGTGGCCAGCGGGTGTTTGGCCTTATAAGATCCGTCGGGCATGTTCTTGAGACATTGCCGGATGATCCGGAGGCTCTGCCGCATTTCCTCGACGCGGACCAGAGCGCGATCATAGCAATCGCCGTGCCTGGCCGTGGGGATGTCGAATTCGAACTGGTCGTAGCCGGAGTAAGGCCGTTTCTTACGGAAGTCCCATTCGAAGCCGCAGGCGCGGAGGCCGGGCCCGGTGACGCCCCATTCGATTGCCTGATCAAGTGTATAGCTGCCGACACCCTGGGTGCGCGCCTTGAAGATGCGGTTCCGCATGACAATCTGGTCATACTCGTCGAGTTGCCGGGGCAGGTAATCAACGAACTCGCGCACCAATTTGTCCCAGCCCTTCGGCAAATCGTGCGCCACGCCCCCGATGCGAAACCAGCTCGGGTGCATGCGTCCGCCACACACTGCGGCGACAATGTCAAATATCCGCTCCCGGTCGTAAAACATGTAGAAAACGGGAGACATGGCGCCGAGGTCCTGGGCGAAGGTGCCATACCAAACCAGGTGGCTCGCGATCCGGAAAAGCTCGGCCATCATGACGCGGATGACCTTGACCCGGTCCGGCACCTCGATCCCGGCCAGGCGCTCGACGGCCAGCACATAAGCCAGGTTGTTCATCACGCCGCCCAGGTAATCCACCCGGTCCGTGTAGGGAATGAACGTGTGCCAGGATTGGCGTTCACCCATCTTCTCGGCGCCCCGGTGGTGATAGCCAATATCGGGAATGGCATCGACGATCTCCTCGCCATCGAGCTGGAGAATGATGCGCAATACGCCATGGGTGCCGGGATGCTGCGGACCCAAATTGAGGAACATGAAATCGCTGTCCTCGCTCTGCCGTTTGAGTCCCCATTCTTCCGGCTTGAATTGGAGCGCCTCCTGCTCGCGGTCCTGCCTGGCATCCGGCAGGCTGACCGGCTCCATCTCGGTGGCTCTCGCCGGGTGGTCTTTGCGGAGCGGGTGTCCTTCCCAGGTCGGGGGCATCAGGATGCGCCTCAGGTGGGGATGCCCTTCGACGTGAATCCCGAACATGTCCCAGAGTTCGAGTTCGTACCAATTGGCGGCGGGCCAGAGACCGGTTATGGTGGGCAGAGACGGCTTTTCGCCGCGCAAAGCGGTCTTAAGGCGGACATCGGCATTCCGCTCGTAAGACAGGAGATGATAAACGACAGTAAAATCGCTTGCCGGCTGGCCTTGGCGATGTTCACGGACCCGTTCGTCGATGGCGGTCAGGTCATAAAGGGTTCGAAAGGGGCGATCGATTTTCGTCTTCAGGAATCTCAGAAGCGGGGCCGCCTGGTCTGTGGGAACCCAGAGAGTTAAAATTTGGTCCTGGGTGGGTTGAACGGTGAATTGGGTATCGCCCAGTTCGCGCTTGATCGCTTCGAGTAGTTCGGGTGAATCGGCGGCAGGAGATGGTGTTTCGGGGCTAGACTTCATCGGGGGAACGCAGTTCGGTGCATTTCATTCGCTCAGCCCGTTTCTGATCGCGTAACGAGGGCGGCGGCGGGCGAATAACGCCTTGCGGTCCGAGCATCCAGCTCAACGGGCGTTTCTCCTTTCCGACGGCTTCTCGGAGCAGCACCACGCCTTCCATGAACGCGTCCGGACGCGGCGGGCATCCCGGCACATAGAGGTCCACCGGCATGAATTTGTCCACGCCCTGCACCACGCTGTAGATGTCATACATCCCGCCTGAGTTGGCGCACGAGCCCATGGAAATGACCCAGCGCGGTTCCATCATTTGCTCGTATAGGCGTTTGATGATGGGGGCCATTTTGATGAAGACAGTTCCCGCAATGACCATGAGATCGGCTTCGCGCGGGGAGCCGCGGATGACCTCGGCACCGAAACGGGCGAGGTCATATTTGGCGGTGAGGCTGGTGGCCATTTCGACATAACAGCAGGACAGGCCGAAGTTGTAAGGCCAGATCGAGTTCTTGCGGCCCCAGGCAAGCAAGTCTTCGAGGCGCGACAGGATGACGGACCGGCGCACGGCATCTTCCATTGAAGCGTTTTCTTCGGCTCGAGCCGGCGGGGATGAGGGGTGGGTCAGGGTCCATCGCATGCTCGGTCTTATCCTTTCTCCTGACTTCGAGTTGGGAGTTTGGTTTGTCTCCTGGCCGGGTCCAGGGCGCCAATGCGCCACAGGTATATTACCGCCGCCAACAGGATGCCGGCAAAGACCACCATCTCGAGGTAACCCGGCCAACCGGCCTGGCGAGCCGCTAGCGCCCAAGCAAATAGAAATACGGCTTCCACGTCGAACACCACGAAGAACATCGCCATCAGATAGAAATTGGCCGAAAGCCGCAGTCGGGCCGACCCGGTAGGCACGATGCCGGACTCGAAAGGTTCGCCCGTGGCCCGCTCCTGGTGCCGCTGGCCCAGCACATAAGAGCCGCCGATCATGCCGGCAACGATTACCAAGACCGCGCCGAAGTAAACCGCCAGCGGCCATAGGGTAGGGGATTCTTGGACCGGCAAGTTCATCTTGGTAATATTGCATCCATACCAACCGCTCTTCAATCGGAGTTCCCCCTAATCTTACAGTAAGGAAAACCCCTAAGCACGCTTGGGGGAAAACACTACTGGTTAATTATGAATTATGCTTTACAGGCCTTTACGCTCGCCACGATCCATTACGCTCCTCCAGGGCTTGCCTGCGGGGGTGAGGCCGGGGCGGCATGCGTGATCATGACTTCGAGCAGGAAACGGCTGAAATCGCCGAGGGCAGAGCTAAGCTGGTGGGCGAGTTGCCCGTAGCGGTCGGGATTCCATACGGTTGGGGGCGCGCGGAAGACGCCGTTAGCGAGTACTTGAAGGCTGGGGCCGGCAAGTTCCCACGCGGCCTCGAACGAGGCTGAACCGCGGTGGCCGTTCACATTTCCTTCGAAGGCGAGGACGCGGATGTAGAAGGTATAGGCCTGGCGGTCTGTCGGGACAGCTCGGTCCGTAAGGACATTTCGAATGAGGGTGGAGGATTGCAGGTTCTCGGCCAAGACACGGCCGACACCGGCATCGATCGGCTCAGCCCACCGGTGGAACAGGGCGAAATGTATCTCGTTCGTTCCGGTGCGGACGGCGATGTCCTTGGTTTGAAGGTAATCGGCCGCCTCAATGGGCCGCAGGCGGACTTCGAACGAAGCCGGTATTGTATTGGTATTACCCGGAGGGGCGGCGAGGCTGGTCGAGCTGAGAAGGTAGTATTGGGTTTCGCTTTGAGCCGGTTTGAGGAAGGCGCAACCACCGGCAAACAATACCAGGCATAAAGCCGTCCACTTCGCGGATGTCATGAGCCGGGCGGGAGACGCAACGGAAGTGAGGAGGACCATATTCATAATCTCAAGGTGTGGTTGGTTGGCGTGCTCGACCCGTGATGAGCGCGTTTGGATGCCGTTCCAGGAAATCAGCCAGGTTCTGAATGGTGCGAGCGGTCTGGTCGAGTTGATTCATCAGATCGTGTGTTTGTTCTCCCACAGAATGTGCCTCCAAAGTACTGGTTGCGCAAGGTCAGGAAGTCCTGGAGGTTCCGCGATGTCTGGTTAAACGAGCCGAGCGTGGCGTTGATATTGGTGCCAAGCGGAGCGACCTGCGCGTCGATATCGGCTATCAACCCCCGGAAACCGGATGCCGCGCTCTGGACATGAGCGACGGCCCCGTGAAGCTCGGGAGAGGTAATGAATTTATCGAGCGATTCAGCGGCGGAAGAGATATGGGCGGTGAGCCGATTCGTCTGGAGCTCGGCAATCTGAACCCGGGTCACCTCGAGCACTTCCTTCAGTCGCTGAGCAATGCCCGGCAGGTCGGTCTTGCGGAGCTCGGTCAGGATTTGCGGGATGGTTTCGGTCACCTCGGAGAAAGTTGAAGGCAGGGTGGGCACAATGGGATATTCCGAACTGGGAATGCCGGACGGGGGCGGCAGGCTGGAAGGGTCGTGGAAGCCGAGTTCGACGAACTTGGCGCCGACGATGCCGGCGGTTTGGACCCGGGCGACGAGGCCATTGGTGATCAGGCTTCGCAGGACTCGTTCATCGGTGAGTTGAATCCGGTGGCCCTGGATATCGGTGAGGACATTGCGGCGAATCTGGCAGACGACGCCTACGAAGGACTGCCGG
This sequence comes from Candidatus Omnitrophota bacterium, assembly GCA_023473405.1. GTDB lineage: Bacteria > Verrucomicrobiota > Verrucomicrobiia > Limisphaerales > UBA1319 > JAMCZD01. Next base: position 10,837 of record JAMCZD010000166.1, on the reverse strand, counting down.
GCCCGGGCGTCGTAGTAGACACGAACCCTATCCACCTGTCCCACAAGAACGCCGTCGAGATCAACCGCCGTTCCGTTGCCTACGCCTTGTGCGGAGTTCAGCAGGTAGAAAACAAAGTGTCCCGTTGGCTGGAAGAGATTCGTCGAGCCAAAGCCCAGCAGAGCCACAATGGCGAGTACAACCGCGCCTATGATGAAGGCGCCCAGCATAATAGGATTAAGACCGATTTTCACTGGACAATTTGATTTTAAAGTGAGCGTTGCCGAATTTGCAATACTTTTTAATCCCCCAAGTCGCGCTTAAGGAACTCGATCACCTTGGGATTTCCACTCGACTTCACAAGCTCGGCCGGGGCCCCGGAAGCGATGATCCCTTTGGACTCAGGATCGAGCAGGATCATCCGGTCGGCGATGTGGAAGATGCTGGAAAGGGAATGCGAGACCACCACAACGGTGGCGCCGACAGTTTCGCGGACTTGCACGATGAGGTGGTCAATTTGCTGGGCCGTGATGGGGTCCAAGCCGGCTGTTGGTTCATCGAAGAAGAGAATATCGGGATCCAACGCGAGAGCCCGGGCCAGTGCGGCCCGCTTTTGCATTCCGCCGCTGAGTTCTCGGGGGAAGCGGTCCTGGTAACCAGCCAGGCCGACCTGGGCCAATTTCAATGCAACGATCTCGGTGCGGATATCACGGGAGAGTTGCGTATGCAGAACCAGCGGGAGGGACACGTTTTCGAGCAATGACATGTCCGTCCAGAGCGCGTTGTTCTGGAACAAGACACCGAAAGACTTGGTGAATTCGCGACGCTCAGTGGCGTTGGCGCGGGTAAAATCCCGGCCGAAATAAGCTATTCGGCCCTGAAACGGGTGCAGCAAACCGACCAGATGGCGGAGCAGGGTGGTCTTGCCGCAACCGCTGCGCCCGGCCACGAAAAAGATTTCATTGTGTTTGACGGAGAAGGTGATGTTGTTGAGGACGACTTCGGCGTCGTAGCGGCAATTCAGGTCTTCCACTTCGATGGCGATGGCGTGAGGATTGCGGTCCTGCTCAGCATTCATCAGAATCCAAGGTTGTTCAGAATGGGAGAGAACAAGGCGTTGGCGATGATGATGGCCGTGATGCCGACCACCACGGCCGCGGTTACTGCGTGGCCGACGCCCAACGAACTGCGTTCACTCTGCAAGCCGTGCAAGGTTCCGGACAGCCCGACCAGCAAGCCGAAGACGAGGCCTTTGACGATGCCTATGTTGACGTCGGTGAGGCTAACGGCGGTTTTCAATTTATCCCAGAACTCGATGCCGGGGATGTTGATCATGGATACCGTGACGATCAGGCCGCCCAGGATGCCGAGGAAGTCCGAGTAGAGCGTTATCAGCGGCATCATGAGAAATAGCGCGGCCAATCTTGGCAGAACCAGAAAGGTGATCGGGGAGACGCCGAGCATTTCCAAGGCATCAATTTCCCCGCCCAGTTTCATGTTGGCAATGTGGGCGGCGAAGGCCGCGCCCGTTCTCCCGGCGAGCACTACCGCGGCGATAATTGGTCCGATCTGGCGGACCACCGCAACGCCCACTCCGTCGATCACATAAATTTGGGCGCCGAATTGACGCAATTGCGTGGCGGTTTCGAAAGCAAAGGTGACGCCGATCAAAAAGCTGAGCAGGCCGATGATGGGCATGGCCTTTGGTCCCGCCTCGACCATTTCCACGAAAAAATCTCTCCAGGAAAAGTGTCGCGGGTCGGTCGGGACTTCAATCGTTCCGGTTGCGCATTCGCCGATGAACCGAATGGAGTCGCTCCAGTTAGAAAGGATCTTCCGGATGCTGCGCAGCAAGGAATGGGCCCGCGGTTCGATGGAATTGCCGGCAGGCGCTTGCTCCTCGCTCTCCGCAATGAGAAGGAAGAGCCGGGTCAGCGCGTTTGGGAGGGCATCGAGGCGCAATTCCGTGTTGCGCTCGCGGCACCAGGAGCGAACGCGCAGCAGAAAGATCGGCAGGGAACTATCCCACTCGACCAGGTCGACCGGTATGACCTTGAGTTGACGGCCAGCCGGCTCGCGAGGCAAAACCTCGTCCAAATGCGGGAGAGTCTCCGTCAGACGCCATGTGCCGCCGACCTTGAGCAGGACGGAATCGGCGGACTGTTCGACTTCGGCGGTGGCTTTTGATTCCGAACCATTCATACGGCAAGGTAACGACGCTTTCCACAGCGTCCCAAATTGACCATGCAGGGGCGCTTTCCAAAGCGTTCCAGTTTAAATTCCGTCCGCATCGATACTTCCCGTGAGCAAAGCCCCGAATCAGAATGTGCCTCCAAAGTACTGGTTGGGTAAAATGCTTTTCATCACACCTGACTCCAATTTGCAGCCTTTGCTTAACATACTGGCGGTTGAACATTACGCCAGTGGCGAATTGCGAACGACGTGTTCAACCTTCTCTCTCAACAAGAGCTTGGCTACCCACCGGGTGTTGTCGAAATGTTGACAGGTAATGACAATGGCCATCGTCATCGGCACTCCAAGCAGAACCCCGGGAATCCCCCACATCCAATCCCAGAACACGATGGAGAAAAAGACCAGCAACAGGGGCAGCGAGAGGTATCGCGATTGCAGGAGCGGATCGACGTAATTGCCTACCGTGAAGTGGATGGTCGAAAGAACTCCCAGCGTGACCGGCGCCAGCCAGATCGAGCCCGGCTGGATCAATGCAACCAGGGTGGGTGGAATAACGGCCACGATGGCCCCCAGGACGGGGATATAGTTCAGGACAAAGGCCGTCACGGCCCAGACAATGGCAAAATCCAGGCCCACAGCCCAGGCGAACAGTCCCGTCAGAAGCCCGGTGATCGCGCTGGTCAGCGTCCGTGTCAGCATGAAGCGCTGGATACTCACAGTGGTGTTCCTGGCCACATCCAGGAGCTTCTGCGCCTTTGCCTTATCGATCCGCTCTTCCAGTCGATGGCAAAACGGCTGCACGTCGATCAGCAACGACATCACAAAAACCGCGACCAACACTGAATACCCGAGAAACCGGTAAGTGCCGATGGCAAAAGTACCGGCAATGCTCACGGCTTGCCCGATAATGCGGTCCGGATCGAGCTGTCCCCAACCGAAAGGGAGATGGTGATGGGTCAGGACCATGTCGAGCCTGGTAATGAAGGATTGGATAAACTGCTGAAATTTGTCCGACCTCGAGGCGATACTGTTGGCGCACAACCAGAGCATTGTTCCCATGAACGCGAATGCCAGCAGGATAACGAAGAAGGTAATGGGCACGCTCAAGGCGCGAGACAGTCGTTGTTCGAGCCGCACTTGCAGCGGCCAGACCAGGATCACGATAAAAAACGCCACGGCCAGCGGCATCATCACCGTGCTCGCCGCCCGGAGCGTCCAGATCAGAACGAGTATTCCTATCAATGTCACCAGGGGCTGTATTTGTGTTTCTTGAGACGATTTGTTCATGAACCAAATACGGTCGTGCGCGCAAGCAAAACCTACCTTCGCGTCAATTACGCCAAAGTTCAAGTGGAAGCGCAGGAAGCGTTAAGAGCGTGCGAGCGTCGGAGCGGGTAGAGCGTGCGAGCGTCGGAGCGTGTGGCGGGTGAGACGTGAAGGCGCGTGCATAACGCGTGGATGGGTTCTCGCAAAGCGCCAGCCCATTCACGTTTCACGTTTCACGTCCTTACGCTCCTACGCTTTTGCACGCTCCGTACGCTCCTCACGCTCAACACATTGCTCCCGTTCCACGCTCCTCAAGTCCCTTCCAATTCCACTTTCAACGATAGAAAGTTCAGCAGGTCTTTCAGGACCAGAACGCCGGCGAGATGGTTTTCTCTGTCAATGACGATGAGCCGGCTGAGGCGGCCGCGGTTCATTTGCGCCAACGCCTGGACCGCATCGGCGTCGGCAGCGATCGTGTTCTCGTCGGAGCAATTGGCAGCAAGCTCGCCGACGGTGTGAGCGTCCCATTCGGTCCGGGGTATTTCTTTAATCTGTTTGACACTCACGCAGCCGAGCAATTGGCCATCATTAACCACTGGATAGAGTTTGTATTGATACCGATAAACATAATTCTCCACAAACTCGCGCACTGTGACTGACGGTGAAACCGTTATGGGGTCGGCGTGCATGAAGCGCCGCACAGGCTCGCCTTCGAGTGCCTGGCGCATCAACAATTGTTGATAGGACGTCCGGGCGGCTTGGCGGAGGAACAATCCCAGCAGAAACCACCAGATGCCCCCGATGATGCTCCCGAACAGGAAATTCAAAATGCCCAACCCCATAAGAATTATGCCAAAGCCCATGCCCAACCATGACGCTGTCCGGGTCGCGCGCCGGAGATTCTTTGTGCGCGCCCAAAGCAAAGACCGCAATACCCGGCCGCCGTCCAATGGAAAGGCCGGCAGGAGATTGAAAACGACCAGGACGCAGTTGATCCATGCCAGATACGCCAGCACACCGACAACAGGCACAGACCAGCCGACTACCTTCCCCAGCAATTCCAATCCAAAAAACCCGGCAGCAAGAAAAACGCTCGCCAGCGGTCCCGCCACCGCCATCCAAAACTCAGAGGAGGCATCCGGTGGCTCATCGCTCATCTCCGCCACCCCGCCAAAGATGAAGAGCGTGATTCCTTTCATCGACATCCCGCGTTTCTGGGCCACCAGGGAGTGGGCGAATTCATGAAAGACGATTGATGCGAACAATCCGATTGCGCCCACAATTCCCATGATCCAGTAAGCCTGAGTGGACAGATCTTTGAAATAGAAGGGGAAAATTCCCGTGGCAAGCGACCAGATGATAAGAACGGCGATAATCAGCCAGCTCAAGTCAATATAAACGCTGAACCCAAACAGTTTGAATAGCTTGAAACGTTTGCTATACATAATCGTTGCTTACCGCAATTTGTTCCGGCTCGCGCGACGTTTCCGCATCCCGATCCAATCCATCCAAACCTGCGGGAACCCTGGTTACCTTTCCCTGCCCGATCAACCACCGCGACGCACGCCGCCTAAATCAAATTCGCCTTTTTCGGCCGTTTTTCCAGTGAGCGCAACGAACGCGCCGGACAAGGGCGAACTGCATAGGGCGTGGAGCGTGGAGCGTGATGCAAACGACCGGGAGTGGATGGATTGGATTCCTGCTCGGAGTTGCACCATCGGCAACCAGGAAAAGTGGGCAGGGTTGACTCTTGGTCCGTGCGTGGTTTCCCGGCCCACAGCGCGTTGATTTCAAAACACGCTCTTAATGAAAATCGGTAAGGACGAACTCGGGTTCTCCCTTTCGATAGACGAATTCTGAAGCTGAGAGCCAATCGCTGTGGAAATATCCGGCCACTTTGGCGGCGATGTCCTTCAATGAACCGTCCGAGGCCACCAGCGGGTGCGGCTTATCACGATAGTTGTAATCCAGAAAACTCTTCGTCTCAGTCACGTAGCAAACCACATGGACTTGCTGGTCCATGAAAACCGCTACCATGTGAGTGGTGTAGCCCTTTTCACGAAGCACGCTCGAGGCGAGCGCCGCGAAATCGTCGCAATCTCCGGCCTTACTGGCCAGGAACGCCGACGGGGACTGCACCGTGCAGCCCAACCGAAATTTGAAGTCGGCGAAATAATGCACGAACTGCTCCGGGGTCAGATGCGGTTGGTCGAGCAATTCGTTCAGGGTCACCCCGGAGGCCGTCATTGCAGCCAGGCCAAAAAGCAGGCACCATAACGCCAACGCTCCTCGGCGTACGAGCGCTGTCTGCGGCCATGATCGGCGTCGCGCGCCGGCGCATGAAACACAATTGTCTTTGGTGTCTGGCGCCGGACACATCGTTTTGTTCGCCGGCGTTACATCGGGTTTAGTCATCTCTTCAACTCGCTATCGTTGCGCAAAATCAGTTCCATGCACGCTCGTTCCATTGGCAAACCCGGGCATATATCCGGCAAGGGAACCAGAACCGCCGCGTTGCCCGCGCGGAGAATTCCCCGCCGATCCGCGGGTGGGTGTTCATCCCATTTGACTAAATCTCAACCGGCGCGGATGTTTCACAATAGTGATTAGAGTGACAAATGACTCTAATGAAACGAGTCGTTCAGCTTCCCAGGGGAAGCGTTCGGCCAACGAAACAAGCATATGTAAATGAAATGAGAAAGGACGCACATGAAAATGACAAGTAAAAAAGTCGCAAGCTGGCTGGTCGCAGCAGCTTGCTTGGGCTTTGCGCCTGGGCTTTTGGCGCAGTCAAACATCACCGCGCCAACGACGAAGGGGCAACAACAGCAGATGCAAACCGGCATGAAATGCGGAGCGGAACACGCCGCGACCCTGAATCGGCCGTCCCCGTTCGACAAGGCCAGCGACCTTCTCGGCATGGAGGTCAAGAATCCACAGGGCCAAAAACTTGGGGACATCAGGGATATAGTAATCGACTGGCATTCGAACCACATTTCGTACGTGGTTATGGGGACCGGTGGATTCCTGGGGTTGGAGCAAAAGATGCTGGCGGTGCCGCTCAAGGCCTTGCAGCCTAGTGCGAACCAAAAATATCTGGTTCTCAACGCCGACAAAGCGAGTGTGGATAACGCCAAGGGCTTCACTAAAAACGATTGGCCCAGTGTGTCCAACTCGAGTTGGGGCGCCCAACCATTCTGGAAAACGCCGGCGATCCAAGGCACGCCCAAGACCGGCACTCAGCCGGCTACGGGTTCGAGCGTGAAACACCAGGAAGGCTCCGGGTGGTAGCAGTCAGGAGACCTCTTTGACCAATGAACCGAGGGTAAACAAATCGTCGTGGCCGGAATGCGCATCGAGTACCGGGCGCATTCCGTTTCACGGCGAGGGAGAGGACCGTTATGCTAAACTGGGCGGCGACGTTTCTGATTGTTGCCATTATAGCCGGACTGCCGGGGTTTGGCGGCATTGCCGGGACAGCGGCTTGGATTGCGAAGGTCCTTTTCGTGGTTTTTCTGGTGCTCTTTCTGTTTTCCTTAATATCCAGTCACCGGCGAGTCTGAGTCCGCATAGGGGCGAAGCCGCAGGCGGTTTGCTTAAATTCACTCGCTTCGGATGATGCCCCGGCTAATGGCGTAGCGGGTGAGGCTTGCGGTGTTGTGAATGTTCAGCTTGTTCATCACTCGCGGCG
>JAMCZD010000166.1:0-3698 GCA_023473405.1 Candidatus Omnitrophota bacterium | reverse complement strand
AGCCATAAGAGGTTTCATGAATTAATAGAAGAATCAATTGGAGGACTTGCTCCTCGCGCGCCGTTAATTTGAGGTGGACCCCATGTTTCGGACCACGGAGCACGAAAATTAAGCTATGGATTTGGGACCCTGCTCACTTTTGTTTCTAACAGTTTCGTGTGCTCCGAATGTGTTGATGATATGCCGTGATTCTCTTGCGGTCAAGGGGTGAGGTCCGAAGATCGGCGGCATCGGAGCGGGAAGGCTTGGCTTGTCGAGCGCCAGCTCGCAAGCCTTCCCGCCGAGCGAAGCGAGGGGACCCTGGGCCGCCGCAGCTGAGGGCCGAACCCCGGGGCGACGGCATTCGCAATCGGCACCGCCTGTTTTGCCATGGCTGAGCGCACCTCAATAGCCGCGAGGTCATGTTCAACCTCATCATGCAACTCTTGGCTTATACGAAGGAGAGAATGGGCTATCAACTCCAGTTTTCGTTGTCGAGCAACGCAACGGGTAATCCTGGTAGACTCCCGGAGCTCGCCCGTGCCGTCTCTTCGCGTCTCGATGAATGTCTTAGGTTCCTTTTCAGCTCTCATGTGCCCCTCTGAATCTGGTCCGTAATTGATTCACAATTCAAACTATAGTCCAGAACGCCGTTTTATGCATTAGGCGCCAGGGACTGTCCGCGAACTGTGGACCATTGCACACCATCCTCTGACTTTATCCTTCACTTTGTCCATCACTTAGCCGCCAGTTTTCTGCGCAGTCGGAGTGACAAAGTGGGGGACGAAGTGAGGCGGGACTGCATAACGAGAACTGCTGATTCACGTTTTTGAGCAGCCAAAGCGCCGTCGCCGCTTCGCTCTGCCGGCGCACTCCCATACACACGCTCCAACGCTCCAACGCTCCAACGCTCCGACCGGGAGGACGCAGTCATGTTTTTCAAGCATTTTGGTGTTATAACGAGTCAATGAAGAAACAACGGCACGCGAAATGCTACCAGTAAACCATGATTCCAAAGCTGATTGTGGACTTGGAGACGCGGGGTTCCACGGGAGCTTGGAGCACCCGCCACGGTTATCGAGGCAAATATCCGCCGGTCACCAGCAAATCGCGGGTTCTTGTCTTGCCTCGAGGGCGATGCCACTCAAGTCCGGTTGGATGCCAACGATTCGCAATGGCTTTGTCATATGGCGGTCTGATTCTCGCTGGGTTGGTAATGGCGAGCAGCGCGGCCTTTGCCGGGGCTATCCAGACCACCGTTGTAGCCTGGGGAAACAATACTTTAGGCCAGTGCGACGTTCCGGTGGGATTAACGAACGTGGTGGCAATCGCCGCCGGCGGATCGTACACACTGGCTCTACGGGAGGACGGCCGGGTGGTAGCATGGGGGGATAACCAGTATGGCCAGATCAGGGTTCCCCAGGCGCTTACCGGCGTCATAGCCATTTCAGCGGGGAATCGTCATAGCCTGGCGCTGAAGCGGGATGGAACGGTAGTGGCCTGGGGGGGTAATGGCTATTACGCTGTGACCAATGTGCCGGCAAATTTGGATAAGGTTGTGGCAATCGCGGCCGGGGGGACACATGATTTGGCAATGAAATCGGACGGCACGGTAACAAGCTGGGGGAAGGGCCCGGACGTTCCGGCGGGATTCCTGGATGTAACTGCTATTTCCGCGGCTCGAATGCTGGAACATGGTTTTGATTTGGCGCTTAAACGCGATGGCACCGTAATCGGCTGGGGTTGGTGGCCACGGCCGACCAACTCTGCCGGCGACATCGTTCTCCCTTCCAGCTTAACCAATGTCGTGGCACTTTCCGCGGGTATGACGCACGCGCTGGCGCTGAAGGAGGACGGGACTGTGGTGGCTTGTGGTTCAACATTCGGTTCTCAAGGACGCGGGGTCCCTCCAGGACTAACAGATGTGGTGGCGATTGCCGCGGGTGATTATTTCGATGTTGGGCTGCGGCGCGATCGCACCGTGGTTGAGTGGAAATACGATGGGAAATGGGAAGACGTTCCGGCGGGACTGACGAATGTCGCGGCCATTGCCGCAGGTTCTTCTCACAGCGTGGCCCTGATTGGAGACGGGGCGCCTTTTATAACGCTTAATCCTGTTAGCCGGACAAGATATATCGGGGAGTCGGTGGTCTTTCAGGTGTGGGCCGGAGGCGCTGAACCCTTGGTTTATCAATGGCAACAGAATGGGCAGGATATTCCAGGGGCGACCAATTCATATCTGACGTTGACGGAGGTTCATTTGGCCCAGGTTGGGAGTTACACCGTGATGGTCAGCAATGCCTATGGCCAGGTCGCGAGCGCACCGGCGATCTTAACAGCCATTGTCAGCCCGCCGATCGTGGCCGTTGAACCGCTCGCTTTGTCGCAATGCGTCAGGTCGTCCGCCACCTTGACTGCGACCGTTGGCGGTTCGCACCCGCTCAACTTACAGTGGCAACATAACGGTACCAACATTGATGGGGCTACTGAACTGGCCCTTACCTTTGGATTACTGCATCTCTCCGATAGCGGCTATTACCGGGTAATCGCCAGCAACTCCTACGGTTCGGCATACAGCCAGGAAATAGACCTTAAGGTCTCATGCTCGGTGGGCTGGGGTGAAAGTCAATTCGGCCAAACGATCATGCCTCCGGACGTCACCAACGCCGTTGCCATCGCTGCCGGCGGCCGGCATGCTCTTGCCCTTCGTGCGACTGGCAAAGTGGTTGCCTGGGGTGACGACGGCAGCGGCCAAATCGAAGTTCCGCCCGGCCTTGACAATGTCGTAGCCATCTCTGCAGGCAACCTTCACAGCCTGGCGCTTAAGCAAGACGGAACGGTGGTAGCCTGGGGTAACAATAGCAGCCGTCAAACCAATGTTCCGCCGGGCTTGGATCAGGTGGTGGCCATTGCCGCTGGCGGAATTCATAGTCTGGCGCTCAAATCGGATGGCAGCATTGTCTCGTGGGGAGATACTCACAAAGCGGTTCCTGTTGATTTTACCAATGCAGTCTCAGTTGCTGCAGGCAGTACCCACAGCCTAGCGTTGTGCGCTGATGGAACCGTGGTGGCTTGGGGACTCGATGGCAGCGTTATTACCCAGCTTCCCAAGACTCTGAGCAATGTGGTCGCAATCGCTGCCGGTTATTGGCATGATCTAGCTTTGCTTTCGGATGGTACCGTGGTTTCTTGGGGGTCCCAATCCAGCGTTCCCAAGGGCCTAACGAACATCGTATCCATTGCCGCTGGCAACAATTTCAGCATGGCGCTCAAGGACGACGGGACGGTGGTCGCCTGGGGCAAAAACGATCTCGGCCAGACTAAAACGCCTGTTTGGCTGACTAACGTAACGTCCATCGCCGCTGGTTATACTTTTGGTTTAGCCTTGGTCAAGGACCCGTCGCCAGTACCGCCAACACTCTCGAGTCCGGCCGTTGTCGGTGATCGTTTTCAAACCACTGTGTTTACCGAGCGGGGGAGTTCGTATCGACTTGAGTTTGCCGTGTCACTCGAAGGGGACGACTGGACGATGCTTCAACCGGTGCCGGGCGATGACGCGATGCGCGTCCTGGCGGACCCGAATCCAATCGGCCTGAAGCGCTTTTATCGGGTGCGTCGGCAGCCATAAGAGGTTTCATGAATTAATAGAAGAATCATTGGTTTGAGGCGAGACCTTCAATTGTGAATTGAGCATTGAGAATTTGTTATTTTTCATTAAA
>JAMCZD010000202.1 GCA_023473405.1 Candidatus Omnitrophota bacterium | reverse complement strand
GAATGCCTCGGACGAGCCAAAATCAAATTGACCGTCCAGGCGGTATTCAAGCGGTGCCTTGGACGAGAGAAGTTGATATGCAGCCATTCCCATTTCCAGGAAGTTCAGCTTGATGGGAACCCGAATTTCACTCGTTTGCTTCGAGTCGATACGCTGCGGTTGAGTATTGGTTCCGGTTGCCCAGGAACGGCTGTTGACTTGGAAATTATAGGCAAATTGATTGAGCATCAGCGTGAACGCATTGGGGTTCTCGACTTGGATCGCCAATTCCAGGTCGGCGCCCGTCAGGCTCAACGCACGCCGCTTCAATCCCGCCACCTTAACCACCGGCGGACGCAGCACCGGGAGTTGGCCGGTTTTCTCGAGGGGCAACTGCACATTCCCAATCACAGGCAGGGCGAAGGTGAGGACCGAGGCCAGGGTATAATTGAAGTAGTCTTGTTTTGACACCTTCCCGATGGTTTGCCATAGGTCGGCCGAATTGACGGTGATCGGGATTTCGAGTTGGCTGGTGCTTTTGGCAGCCAATTGAAGCCCCTGGTCCTGCGTCCCGCTAACCAGGGGATTCCCTTCCACCAGGAATCGGTAATCCAACTTGCTCAGGCTCAAGCCGACACTATTCGGGTTGTTTACTTTCAGATCCGCTACCAAGCCGAGTTGTTGCAGGTCAAGCTTGTCCAGGCGCAGATTGGTGAATTCGACCTGGGGTTTCTGGACTTGAGCCAGTTCTTGGATCGATGCGCAACTCGCCAGCAACAGGGTGCTGAGAATTGCAGCCGTCATGGTTTTTGGGCTTCGGGTAATTGGTGTCATGAATCGCAATATAAGCCGTTTGCGGGAAAAGGCCATTCTGATCTGCGTAGCCGGCGTTGCTCGTCAGTCCCAGAGCCCTGCGCCACGTCCCGGGACCAATGCACGGTCTGATGCAACCTGTTTTGTATCAAGGGATCAACAAAATCGACACCGCGCACTCCACCATTGGCTTACGAACGCTTCATGCTTCAGGCATTGGCACTGGCCACGACGGGGGTGGTTTGAAATTCGCTTGAGTTCATTTTGCCGGGTGCGTCATGATGCGCCGGCCCACGGCGAATCGATCATCGCGGTTGCATGTTGTACCGGCACGGACTGAACAGATGTCACCGGCTCGTGATTGATCGCGCTCAGGGCATGAGGACTGCGAATGGCCATTAAACAACTGACAGAACAGCAAATTCGAACCTGGACCTTGGAGCAAAAAGACCGGTGGTGGTTGCAGAACGTATGGCAGGGTGACATGCCGCAACTCACGGTCCGGTCGGCCCTGACGGGCATGATGCTGGGAGGTATCCTGTCCATGACGAATGTGTACGTGGGCGCCAAGACGGGGTGGACGCTGGGGGTGGGGATCACCTCGGTCATCCTGGCGTTTGCCCTGTTCAAGATCATGGCGCAGTTGGGGTTGGCCAACGAGTTCAGCATCCTGGAAAACAACTGCATGCAATCCATTGCCACGGCGGCCGGCTACATGACATCGCCCATGATCTCGTCGCTGGCGGCTTACATGCTGGTGACGAATCAGGTGTTGCCGATGGGCGAGACGATGGCGTGGATTATTTGCATTGCGGTGCTGGGGGTTCTGTTTGCGTTTCCGCTGAAGAAGAGATTCATCAACGACGAACAAAACCCGTTCCCCGAAGGGCGCGCGGCGGGCATCGTGATGGATGCGCTGCACACCGGGGACGTAAAGGAAGGATTGTTGAAGGCCAAAATCCTCGGGATCACGGGTGTTTCGAGCGCGCTGATCAAGGTGTTCGGCAGCCACCCAATCATGGGCAAACTCAAGCTTACAGCCCTGGCCATTCCGGAGTACATGGATGACTGGATATATCGAATGCACACCTTGCGGATTGGGGGGGTTGATTTGCGCGAGCTCACGGTGCGGCTGGACACGGATGTAGTCATGATGGCGGCGGGAGGTTTGATGGGCATCCGGACGGGTGTTTCGCTGCTCGTTGGGGCGGTGCTCAATTACATGATCCTCTCCCCTTGGATGATTGGACTGGGGGACATCCATGGCACGATCACGGGAGGGGTGGTCCATTATGGTTTCCGCAATATCACCCTGTGGTCGCTGTGGGGCGGTGTAGCCATGATGACGACCGCGTCGCTTATCGCGTTTTTTGCCAAACCGCAAATTCTGTTAACGGCTTTTAGCGGGCTGTTCAACCGCAAGGGAGCGGCAACACCGGCCGATGTGCTCAAGGACATCGAGCTGCCGATGAAGGTGTTTGTGTTGGGCATACCGCTGGTGGGGGCAATGGTGGTTATTTTGGCGCACAGTTTTTTTGGAGTGGCGTGGTGGGAGGGGGTCCTGGCCATTCCGTTGATTTCCGTTTTTGCCTTGATAGCGGTGAACTCCACGGCCTTGACCTCGATTACGCCCATTGGCGCCGTGGGCAAGCTAACCCAGCTCACCTATGGCGTTATATCGCCGGGCAATATCCGAACCAATCTAATGACCGCCGGCATCACCGGTGAAGTCGCCAGCAACGCCTCAAATCTCCTGATGGACATCAAACCCGGTTACATGCTGGGCGCGAAACCCAGGCAACAGGCGATTGGCCACGTATTGGGCATCCTGGCGGGAGCGGTGGCGTCGGTGCCCGTCTTTTACCTGGTATTCCTGCATCATGGTCCGCAGCAATTGATCACGGAGCAATATCCCATGCCGGCTGCGACGGTTTGGAAGGGGGTAGCCGAGCTGCTGACCGCGGGGCTTAGCCAGCTCGCGATTTCGGCGCGATGGGCGGCTCTGGGCGGGGCGGTGGCGGGTCTTTTGCTTGAAATTCTGCGCTTGGCAACGAAAGGCCGATTCTGGCTGTCCGGCGTTGGGATCGGGCTCGCCTTCGTCATTCCTTTCAACACCTGCCTTTCCATGTTTCTGGGATCGTTCTTTTTCTGGCTCGCCGCCCGAAAATGGAAGAGCCCGGGGCAAACGGGAAACAGAATATTCGTCCAGAACCTGGAATCGATCTGTGCCGGTCTCATTGCCGGCGGGGCACTGATGGGCATCCTGGTAATACTCATCGAGAATTTCATTTTATAGCAAGAGTTGTGATCTGGCTCCCCTATTCCCGGCCGTATGGCGATTGGCGGATTTAGTGTGGCGTCCCGTAGGCTTCTGGCGTTGTTGCTCCCCGGTCACAGGTCCGTGGCGACA
>JAMCZD010000116.1 GCA_023473405.1 Candidatus Omnitrophota bacterium | reverse complement strand
GGGCGGGATCGAACAAAACATCATGGTGTCCATCGACAATGACGTGAAACAAGCCCAAACCAGTTTCGACCGCGTCGAAGCCACCAAACAGGCCCGCCTCTATGCCGAAGCCGCCCTGGACGCCGAGGAAAAGAAGCTGCAGCAGGGCAAAAGCACCAGCTTCGTGGTCTTGACCATGCAAAGCAATCTCACCACCGCGCGCTCGACCGAGATCGGCGCCCTCACCGATTACAACAAAAGCCTGGTGCAGTTGTCCCTGGACGAAGGGTCCACCCTGGATCGTCATAGCCTGAACTTCAAGGTTCAATAGGTTCGCTGAATTTTCACCGCGCTCGCTCGGGGCGTTGTAGGCCGAATTGCCGGTCTTAAGGTTGCCCGGGGTTCTTATAACGAGGCTCCATATCACTTTGTCTCCCACTTTGTCGCTCAGACCGCTCAGAAAACGGGCGAATAGGTGATGAACAAAGTGCTGGACAAAGTGATTGACAATGTTCGGAACTTAACCTAAGGAGCCTCCTTGGAGGCGGCCCGTCTTGACTTGCGCGGGCCTGACTTTCGACGGTAAAGTCTGCGCATGGCGCATACGGAATTCGTCCATCTCCATTTGCATACGGAATATTCATTGCTCGATGGGGCCTGCCGGCTCGATCGACTGATGGAGAAGGCCCATGCATTGAAATTCCCCGCTTTGGCCATCACCGACCATGGAGTGCTGTACGGCGCCATTGATTTTTACCAGGCCGCCCGGAACCAAGGCATAAAACCGATCATTGGATGCGAGGTTTACGTGGCCCCCGGCAGCCGGTTCGAGAAAAAAAACGGCAGCAGCCGCGACGTCTATCATCACCTGGTCTTGCTGGCCAAAGACGAAACCGGTTACCGCAACCTGATCAGGCTCGTCACCGCCGCTCACCTCGAAGGGTATTATTACAAGCCGCGGATCGATAAGGAGCTGTTGACCGCTCACAAGGATGGGCTGATCGTTTTATCCGGCTGCATCAATGGCGAAATCCCCGAACTGATTCAGAAAGGCGAGCTCGCCCAGGCCCGCCAAACCATCGACTGGTTCAAACAAACGGTCGGTCCCGAGAACTTTTACCTCGAACTGCAGAAGAACGGCATCCCCGCGCAGGACCTGGTCAACCGGCAATTGATCCCCTGGGCGCGCGAATTCGGCCTCAAGCTCGTGGCGACCAATGACGTTCATTACCTGGAAAAGAGCCATTCCCATGCCCATGATTGCCTCATCTGCATCGGCACACAGGCCAAATTGAGCGACGAGAAACGCCTCCGCTATGTCCCCGAGCAGTTCTTCCTCCGATCCGCCGAAGAGATGAAGGAGCTGTTCGCCGAAGTGCCCGAGGCGGTTGCCAATACGCTCGAGGTCGCCGAAAAATGCAACCTCGAGATCGAGTTCGGCAAGCTGCATTACCCCAATTTCGAACCGCCCAAACCGTATTCGCGCGACGGTTATTTGCGGAAGTTGGTGGCCGAGGGATTGAAAGAGCGTTACGGCCTGACCGTGCGCCTCGAGGACAGGAAATTCATCATCGAAGGCATTGAAGATCCGAAACTCCTGCCGACCTTCCCCGAGGCACCGAAACCAGCCGCCGGCAAGAAAAACACAACCGAATCTGTTTCCGGAGCTGAACCCAAGCCAAGCCCAGGACAGGACTTGACGGTTGTCCATTCCGATCCCGCCGCGCTGGCCGCCGCCCAAGCGGTCCTGGACCGTGTGCAAATGGAACTTAAGGTCATCGAGAAGACCGGCTTTGTCAGTTACTTTCTGATCGTAGGCGACTTTGTCCGTTACGGACGTTCCAAGGGTGTTTCCTGCGTCGCGCGCGGTTCCGCCGCCGGATCGATTGTGACTTACCTATTGAAGATTTCGAACGTGGACCCGATCCGCTACGGCCTGCTTTTCGAGCGGTTCCTGAACCCGGAAAGGATCAATCCGCCGGACATCGACATCGATTTTGCCGACGACCGCCGCGCCGATGTGATCGAATACGTCCGGCAGAGATACGGTCGCGATTCGGTTGCCCAGATCATCACGTTCGGCTCGATGGGCGCCAAATCCGTCGTGCGCGATGTGGGCCGGGTCATGGGCCTGACTTATAGCGAGTGCGACCGCCTGGCCAAGATGATCCCCAACGAGCTCAAGATGGACCTGGCCAAGGCGCTCAAACAATCCCCCGAGTTCCGCGCCGCCTACGAGACCGAGGAAGTCACGCGTGAGTTGATCGACACCGCCTTTATCCTGGAAGACCTGGTTCGGAATGCCTCGGTTCATGCCGCCGGGGTGGTCATTGGCGATCAACCGTTGGTCAACTTGCTCCCACTCAAGCAGGACGAAAACGGCACTATGGTGACCCAATATGCCATGGGGCCCGTTGGTGACCTGGGCCTGCTGAAGATGGACTTCCTGGGGCTGAAAACGCTCACCGTCATTCGCAACACGTGCGAGATGGTCAAGACCACTCATCAGGTCGAAGTCCCGATCGACGGCCTGCCACTCGATGACGCGCCCACCTATGAGCTGCTTAACCGGGGCGACACCGTCGGCGTGTTCCAATTGGAATCAGGCGGAATGCGCGATCTCTGCCGGAAGTTCCAAATCAGCTCGATCGAGCACATCACCGCGCTGATCGCGCTCTATCGTCCCGGGCCGATGGACCTCATTCCCGAGTTCATTCGACGCCGCCACGGTGAGGTCAAGATTGAATACATGCATCCATTGCTCGAGCCAATCTGCCGCGAAACCTACGGCATCATGGTTTACCAGGAACAAGTGATGCAGGCGGCCCAGGTGCTGGCTGGGTATACCCTCGGCGCCGCCGATGTTCTCCGGCGCGCCATGGGCAAAAAGAAGGTGTCCGAAATGCAGAAACAGCGCGACACCTTCGTCAAAGGCTGCGCCAAAAAAAATAACATACCCGCCGCCAAAGCGAACGAAGTCTTCGATCTGCTCGAGAAATTCGCCGGCTACGGCTTCAACAAGTCCCACGCCGCCGCTTACGCCATCGTGGCCTATCAGACCGCTTACCTGAAGGCCAATTACCCGGTCGAGTTCCTCGCCGCCATGATGACCAACGACATGGGCGATACCGACAAGGTCAGCATCCTGATCAACGAAGCCCGCACCCTGAACATCGACGTGCTGCCGCCTGACATCAACGAAAGCCAGGTCGCCTTCGCCCCC
>JAMCZD010000107.1 GCA_023473405.1 Candidatus Omnitrophota bacterium | reverse complement strand
CGACGCCGCCGCACTTGGGGCACGGGGTCTTGAGCGGTCCGAAGTCTCCCGGCACGGTGTCTTGTTCGTAATTCTTGGCCTTGCTCACGATGCTGCGAGTCATCTCGGCGATCTCGCCCATGAAATCCGGACGCGGCAATTCGCCACGTTCCATCTGCTTGAGCTTGAACTCCCAGTTGCCGGTCAGTTCGGGTGAACACAACTCGGGTATGCCGATGCCGCGAAGGAGGGCGATCAAGGAGAAGGCCTTGGCGGTGGGCTGGAGTTCACGGCCCTGGCGGAGGAGGTATTGCTCGCTGATCAATCCCTCGATGATTGCCGCGCGCGTGGCCGGGGTGCCCAGTCCCTTGGCGCTCATCGCCTCGCGCAGTTCCTCGTCTTCGACCAGTTTTCCGGCTCCTTCCATTGCGGACAAAAGGGTGGCCTCGTTGAAGCGGGGCGGCGGTTTGGTTTGGCAGTCCATCACCTCTACCTGGGTGGTTTCGACCTGCTCGCCCGGTTGCACGGGCACCAGGCTCGCCGCATCTTCGCCCTGGGCCTCCTTGCCATAAACCGCCAGCCAGCCCGGACGGACCAGCACCTTGCCCTCGCTCTTGAACGGTTCTTCGAGCACGCGCGTGATGCGAATCGTGATCAGAAACTCGGCGGCAGGATAGAAATTGGACAGAAACCGCTTGGCGATGAAGTCATATATCGCGGCCTCGTCGCCTTCGAGGTTCTTGGGCGCCAGGGAGGTTGGGATGATGGCGAAATGGTCGGAAATTTTGGCATTATTGAAGATGCGCTTGTTGGGTCGCACCCAGCCTTTGCTGAGAATTTCCTGGGCAAACGAGGCATACGGGGTGTTGGCCATCATGCCCAGCGTTTCCTTGACCGTATCGAGGTAATCTTCGGGCAGGGCCCGCGCATCGGTTCGCGGGTAGGTGATGACTTTATGCCTTTCGTAGAGGGTTTGCGCCAGTTGCAGGGTGCGTTTGGCGGAGAATTTAAAGCGCCCGTTGGCTTCGCGCTGGAGGCTCGTAAGGTCAAACAACAACGGCGCCAACTGCGTGGCGGCTTTGCTCTCCTCGGTAACGGTCCCCGGTTTTCCGAGGCATTTCTGGCGGATGGCCTCGGCCTTGGCGTGGTCCCAAACGCGCTCGGCCTTGAACTCGTTGTCGCCATTTTTTCCCTTGACGAATTTTTCGTCAAACCATCGTCCCGTGTAGGCCCCCTGGGCAGCGGCGAAGGTCCCGTGAATCTCCCAATAATCGCGCGGCACGAACTTTCTGATCTTTTCTTCGCGCTCGACGACGATGGTCAGCGTGGGGGTCTGAACGCGCCCAACGGTGGTGAGCTGGAAGCCGCCGGACTTCGAGTTGAAGGCGGTCATGGCCCGGGTGCCGTTGATGCCGACCAGCCAATCGGATTCGGAGCGGCATATGGCCGCATTAGCCAGGGGGCGGAGAGCGGCATCGTCGCGCAAGGAAGCGAATGCTTCGCGGATGGCGGCAGGGGTCATGGACTGCAGCCAAAGGCGCTTGATGGGTTTATCGCATTTGACGTATTGGATGATATAGCGAAAGATCAATTCCCCCTCGCGCCCGGCATCGCAGGCATTGATCAGCTCGGTGACATCCTTGCGCTTCATCAGGCGGGCCAGCAGCTTCAGGCGGCCCTCGCTTTTCTCGATGGGTTTGAGGTCGAACACAGAGGGGATGACCGGGAGATTGGCGAAGCTCCATTTGCCGCGCTGCACTTCAACCCCGGGAGGAACGCACAATTCCAGCAGATGGCCAACTGCCGATGAGAGGACCTGACGATCGCTCTCGTAAAAGTCGTCGTGCTTGGCGAAACCGCCCAGGGCCTTGGCAATGTCCGCCGCGACGGACGGTTTCTCCGCAATAATCAATGCTTTGCCCATGCTATAAATTCACTTTCACCACCGCGACAGCAAGCTCGCCGCCGGCTGTTTTTGCGCCGAAAACGTGAATCAATTCCATCGCAAAGTCAAAGCCGGATTGAAAAACGAGGTTTACCACACCCAATTCAAACTCGAGACGCGGGACATGAGCCGTGCCTTGGCGCTCGAATGCGTCGGCCTCATTTGCCCAGACAAAACTCGCTGAAAACCATATCGAGCAAGTCTTCGGTCGCCGTCTTGCCGACGATCTCGCCTATGGCGTTGGTGGCCAACCGCAGCTCCATGGCAACCAATTCCAAACCTGCACCCGCGGACAGGGACTGGATGGTATTCAACGTGGCCTGGCGTGCCCGCTCGAGGGCCTCCTGGTGCCGCGCGTTAATCATTGCCGGCAACATCTCGATCCGGATTTCGCCCGCCCAGACCATTTGCCGCACGGCGTCTTTCAGTGATTCAATCCCCTGACCGGTCACACAGCAGACATCGATCGGCGCCTGGACCCAGCGGGGCCAATCAAGCCGGAGTGGCAGGTCTATCTTGTTGCGGATAAGGAGCCGCTTTTTGCCGGTAAACTGCTCGAGGTAAGACTCGTCTTCGGAACTCCATGGCATCGAGGCGTCAAACAGATGCAAGATCAGCTCGGCCTTCGCCACGGCCTCGTGGCTCCGCCTGATCCCCTCTCGCTCGAGTGGATCGCCGGACTCGCGCAGGCCGGCGGTGTCGATTAGCACCACCGGCAGGCCACGGATATTGGCCGTCTCCTCGATCGTGTCGCGCGTGGTCCCTGGAATTGACGAGACAATGGCGCGGTCATGTCCCAGGAGCTGGTTGAGCAGGCTCGATTTGCCGACATTGGGGCGGCCCACAATGGCCGCGCGGAGGCCGCGTCGCAGGATTTGGCCTTCGTTGGCGGTGCGCAATAACAGGTCCATGGAATCGACGCTTCGTTCCAGGCGCTGACGCAATTGTTCCTGGGCGTCCGGCCCGATGTCCTCGTCAGGGAAATCGAGGTGGGCCTCGATATGGGCCAGGACGCGCATCATCTCATCCCGAAGCTGGTTTACACGCTGGGAGAGCTTGCCCGATAATTGTTCGCTGGCGGCTGCCAGCGCCAGCTCCGTCCGGGCACGGATCACGTCGGCAACCGCCTCCGCCTGGGCCAGGTCGATTCGCCCATTCAAGAAGGCGCGTTTGGTGAACTCGCCCGGCTGCGCGAGTCGCGCCCCGTTTGCCAGGACGGCATCGAGCACGAGACGCGCCACCAGCATCCCGCCGTGGCAGGTGATTTCGACGACATCCTCGCG
>JAMCZD010000200.1 GCA_023473405.1 Candidatus Omnitrophota bacterium | reverse complement strand
ATTGGCCTGATTATAACGAGTTTTAAGATTCAAGATTCCAGAGCCGAACCAGCGCCGGCGCCCAACGGCAGGAGCCTCCCCTTCCTTTTGAGCGGTAACAAGCCGCTACTCCGACCCGACCGGGCGGCGGGCGGCCTTCTTGGCGGCGTGAAACGATTTATCGGCCAGCATCCGTTCCTTGGCTCGGCGGCTGCGGCGGCGTTTCTGGCGCCGGATTTTCGCGATGCGAGCGCGCTCGGCGTCCGAGCGGCCTTTCCAATGCGCTTCGATCTTGTCGAGGAGAAGACGGTGGGCAAGAAAACGGTTGAGCCCCTGCTGGCGTGTGGTTTGGCACTTAACCTGTATCCCTGTCGGACGATGGAGCAGCATGACGCAGGTGGCAGTCTTGTTGACGTTCTGCCCGCCGTGCCCGCCCGAACGCACAAAGGTCTCTTCAAGGTCGGCCTCGCGCACGCCCAGCGCGGCCATGCGCTGTTCGAGTTGGGCTTCCTTCTCCGGACTGATAGGGAACACATTCATTCCAAACACACTGAGTTCTGAGCTATTCCAACGGGGTCAATGCGACCCGGCGAAATTCAATTTCTCCACCTTCGGACTGGAGACCGACGGGGCCCTTTATTACCTCGACGCCCTCGGCTTCGTTGCCCTTCTGGCCATTCAGCCAAACGGTGTATTTGGGGCCTTGGGCCAGTATCTCGATACGATTCCACTCGCCCGGCGGTTTTTCCTGGTCCTGGATTTTCTTCACGCCGCCGATATCGCCGGCCAGTTCATGTTTTTTGACGGAGAAATAACGGGGTTGATCGGCGGCGAGTTTCATTCCTTGAAGAGTCATAATATCACCCGCGTTGCCATGCTGAAGTTGAACCTCCGCGCAACTCGGTATGGCCGAGAACGGCTGGTGGATGCGTGAAAAAACGCCGCTGTTTCCCGGTTTACTGCCTGGGGGCCATCGGTATTCAACCACCAACCGGAAATTGGTAAAATTCAGGTCGGAGTAGAGAAAACCAAGGGGGGTGCCTTTGCAGATGATAACACCCTCTTTCACATGCCAGACTTCTTCCGGTTTGACGTTGGGATCGGCCAGGACGAATTTCCAGCCGTCGAGGTTCTTGCCATTGAACAATTCGACCGGCGAAGAACTGGTCTCATGATGAAGACTATTGCAGGCAGTCAAAGCCATTATAGCGGCTAATCCACACAGAGCGGCTGTTGATTGAATTTTCATATGTGTTGTTCGCGAGCATGCTGGCTTATGCCCATGCAGGAGACAAGCATATACTTGCCGCGGTATCCCCTTTGCGGGTATGGTTTGCGTAACTCGTATGATAATTCCAAAATCAGGTCACATGCGCCGCGCCCGATTCATCGGTTATCCGGCTGGAATAGTTGCCCTCCTGTTGGTCCTGGTAGGCGGGCGAATCCAAGCGGGCGATGCTTTCACCTTCCCCGATTACGCGTCGCTGTCCAAGGGCGTTTGGCAGGCGCGACTTCTGCCCGGTCAGCGGCAAGTCGTGTTCACCATGTATGGGGCTCCGGCTGAGATCGAGTCGTTGCGCCAGGTGGTGGAGGTTATGCGCGAGCAGAAGCTGGGGAACGGCTTTGATCCGGGCCCCACCGCGCGAGCAATTTCGAAGCCAGTGCTGGACTATTTGGCAACAGTTGGCTGACCGGTGATGTGTTATCCCGGCGGCCCTGACATGCAGGTCAAGGGTGGTCGTTGTGTCCTGACGAAAGAAGATGAATCGGCCTTGGCGGCGCTTGATCGCGCAGGAGTCTTCAGCGCCGTTCAATTGGGCGAATGGGGTTATTATTTCCACAACCTGTCGTCCAACGAGTCATGGTGGCGGTTGGTGTATGGCTCAGAGTTCGAGGCCTTCCGGCATCTCATGAAGCCGCCGGGGCTGGCCGGTTATGACCGGCGTCCCGCCAGCCGGCTCGAGTGCTACCAGGCAGTCAAAGATTACTTCCTCAGCCGAAGCCATGATCTGTTGGGGAGGGTGATCAGCGTGACCGGCCTTTCCCACTACGAGGCGTATGCGGCGGAATGGGGGGCGAAATGCGTCGGATTGGAAGTAGGCGAGAACATTCCATTTACACAGTCCAAACTTGCCTTTGCCCGGGGCGCCTCGCGGCAGTGGGGTCGTCCATGGTCAGTCCAGGTGAGCCCATGGTTCGCCGGCGCCTGCACCACCCGCGGCCCCCTGCGCAAGGAAGGCGGGTACGCCCGGGGATTGGATGCCGGGCATTCGTTGAGCCTTTACGAGCGGATGTGGCTGCACGCATGGTTTGCCGGGGCGGCCATGGTGACCCCGGAAAACAGCATTGCCATCTTTTTCGATAAAACATCAACCCCGTGGCCATTGACCTCTCACGGACGGAAGGCTTCGGAGGTGTTTCAATTCATGCAGAGTCACGAGCGGGGCGTGCCGTGGACACCCGTGGCCATCGTGCTGGACCACCTGAATGGCTACAACGGTTTCATGGGCAAGCCATTGGAGACCGTTTCGAGCGCTTGAGCAAATCGGGCCGGGTCGAGGTGCTCGATGCGTGGACAAACCCCGATACCTTCAGGCCCGCGGCTCTGTCCAATGATCGGCTGCGGCGTTTGGCGCGGGAGTATCTGCCGATCGATGTGAGCGGTGATCCTATCCAGTTTGAAGTCAACCGCATCCCGTCCGGCTGGGTAATCGAGCTAATCAATAACGCGGGGGTGACCAAGAAGCCCGATGAACCAGCGGTGATCAATCCGAAGGCTATCGCCCGCGTTACCCTTAAGCCCCGTGTCTCGTGCTCATCGGCCTGTGCCTGGCGATCAAAGCAGGTTTTCTCGGACCCGTCCGAGGTTCGAGTCGAGGTGCGGCCGGGGGCGCTCGAGTATGTGGAGTTTCATTGAGCATGGATCATTGAGAATCGGTGATTTGTTATCGAATTCAGAGTGGCCATGACGTTGCAGGATTGGGCCATGGCGGCGCTGACTTTCTTCAATGACAAAAAAACCGATTCTCAATCTTAAAGTTATTTCCGGGGCGCAGCTACAATTGATCTGATTGCGACGAGTTTTGCGTTTCAAGGACTCTGAGGCAGCGCCTCGATACTTCAAGCTCCGGGCTTGACCCGATAGCTTATCTTACATTACAATGGGTTCATGAAACCTGAACGAACCATCGGGGATGCGATTTTTACCATTGCGGTTCTAATCCTAACAGA
>JAMCZD010000355.1 GCA_023473405.1 Candidatus Omnitrophota bacterium | reverse complement strand
GGTTGATTCAGAACGCGCATCTGGATTCCCATGCAGCGACTCGAACGCGCCTTCCGAAGGCATAGCTGGGCCTCGCCGAATTTTGGCCAGACGCTCAAGAATGAGATCACCTCCATCGCTGCCGCCATTCGCAAGGCCCGCCACTGGACGCCCTCTTGAAGCCCATCAGAGCGGGCCCACGCCTGCTCCCACCGATCTTGCCGGCGCGGCATCCGAACGACAGGTCGATCGATTTACCCCGGGCTGAGTGTGTCAAATTTATGTCCCGATCGTGACATTTTTTGACTGCGTTTCAAAATTGCTCCTTTCCAGGAAAGGTTTACCTTCTCCATCACGATGCCGGATAAACGATGCCATCGGGGTCCCGATCCCGAGGATGACGAATTATTCGCGCCCGTGGTCTGGCCGACTTTGCGAAAGGCCACCAGCGATCTCTGCTGGCTGCTCGATCATGACTATGCCATGGCCTCGTCGGTCGAGTTGGTGGGCAACCGGTTTAACCTGGCACGGCGCCAGCGCGTGGCCATCGCCCGCTGCGCTTGTTCCAACGAGGCCCGGCAGCGGCGACGGCAACACCAAGTCGAGCCCGATCAACTCCGCGGACAGGAATTGTGGCTGGATGGATACAACGTCCTTACGGCTGTCGAATCGGCGCTGGCGGGCGGCGTCATCCTGCTGGGTAACGACGGCTGCTGCCGCGACATGGCCGGCGTGCATGCCCGCTATCGCAGGGTCAATGAGACCATCCCTGCGTTGAGTTTGATCGGCGAACTCACCGCCCAATGGGGGGTGACCGAGTGCCATTGGTGGCTCGATCGTCCCATCTCGAATAGCGGACGTCTCAAGCAACTCATCCTCAAAACCGCCGCCGATTCCGGCTGGAGCTGGCAGGTGGAATTGGTCTATAACCCGGATAAAGTCCTCTCCGAAACCGACCGCACCATCGCCAGCTCAGACAGCGTCATCCTGGACCGATGCCAGCGCTGGATCAACCTGGCGCGCACGGTGATTGCCCTTCGCGTCCCTCAAGCCCGCCTGGTTGATCTGGATATTTCGAGCCACAGCAGTCCGCTTCAGGGGAACCCGTCTGATTAGTCATCCGAGCATCGCGGTTGTTGTTGACCGCGTAGTTGCGCCGATGGCGCAGCGCGTCGAAAATCGCCGCCCGTGTCAGCTTGGTGGCCAGCACCGCGGTGCGCGCTGCGGGCTTTCCCTCGTGAGTGTCGGTGCCGGCAACGAATCCGGTGCGACCGCCGTGATCGAGAAAGGCACGCACGGTCTGCTCCACCCGAATCGGATGGTTCGTGGCGCGATCGTAAACCACGTCAGGCGACATCTCCGTGTTTACGATGACGTCCGAGGCAGACGGCGCGTAATCGAACTGGTTGAGGCCCTTCACTGTGGAATCCGGATGCGCGTTCTGAATCAACCCTCCCGCCCTCCGCACGGCTTCGGCGAGCAAGTCCGGGCTCTTGTAGGCCGGGTCCTTGGCGCTGAACAAGTAGGCAACCGGGGCCGGGAAATACACGACCTTGTGGTTGTAGAAGCATGGTGGTCCCGGAAACAGGCGATCGGAAACGAGGTTGGTCTTCACCTCAGTCCAATACTTCTCCTGGGATGTCCACTCGTAGCCGGAAATAGCGACGAAGCGACCATCGACCGTGTATTCATCGACCTTGGCTTGAGTCAGGTCCCAATCCGCCGCCGGCATCCGCCAAGGCGCCTCGTGACCGAAGTCGTGGTCAGTGACAATTAAAATATCCAGATTCGCCTCGTCCCGGGCGCGGCGGAGATAGTCATCGACCGAACCTTGGCCATTGGACAGACTTGTATGGCCGTGTGTGTCGCCCCAAGCGATTCGATATCTGCTAGCGCAACCGCATATGGTGAAGAGGAAACCGGCCGCGATAGCTAGCAAAATCAGTCGCGTGTTACAGCAGAGGGTAATCCAGGAATTCACTCGATCTGATATTCTTAAATGACAACCGGTCAGTCAACCACAACTATACAACAATAGACTGGCATACGAGCGGACTTTCTGACAATCTAATCGGCATGAGACCTGCCGCGTTCACCGAGCTTGGCCTTGTCGTTGGCTTGGCTCTGCTTTATTGCACGCCTGCCGAAGCCCAGCAACACCGGGCAACCCGGCTCGGCAATCCCAACACGCGATTCGCCCCGCCTCTATTAACCCCGGATGACCTGCGGGCCCGGTTTCGCGACGAAGCACTGAGGCAAGACATTGCCTCGATTTTGCGTCAATGGCGCTGGAAGGGAAATTTGAATGACCTCTGCAGCGCCGCCATCACCAACGAGATTGGCGAGGTGAGTATTCCGGTTGGCACTCGAATGCCCTTCATGTCCTCGCGCGAAGACGGCAAGCCCACCTGCCTTTTCGACGTCCTGTGGGCTGGCAAGACGCCGGTCAAAGCCTACGTTTTCACCTTCACTTCGAACGACCGCCGCTACCGATGCGTGACCCCGAAACCATGCTGCAACTTCTACCTTGAAGACCTTGGGCCCGAAGTCAAAGCGACCCCGGCACTGGAGCTTGCTTGCGCGGCTCCCGCCGAGGTGTTGTGCGGCCGCCCGGTGGAAGTCCGCCTGACGGTTCTGAACACGGGGAACGCTTCCGAACCCAAAACCACGATTACGCTGCCCGTACCGCGGGGAGCAACAGTTACCAGCACCGCCAACGGTGGCACGCCATCACCAGACCGGATCACCTGGGAGATTCCCGAAATCGCCCCTAACGCCGCCAAGCAGGTCGGCGCCGTCCTCTCCATGCGCCTGCCAGGTCTAATGGCATTTGCGCCAACGGCGCGTGGGACGATCGCCCGCCAGGTTCAAACCGAATGTGGAACGCGAATTCTGGGGGTTCCCGCCGTCCTGCTGGAAGTCAAGGACCTCGAAGACCCGGTCGAGGTCGGCAAGCAAGTGACCTACGTTATAACGGTCACCAACCAGGGTGACATGACTATTACCAATGCCCAGATTCTCTGCACCCTGCCCGCCAGCCAGGAGTTTGTCTCGGGCACGGGCGTGACTCCGGTTGTTGACCAAAACCACACGATCACGACGGACCCGCTGCCCAAGCTCGATGGGAAGGCCGCAGTCGAGTGGAAAGTGGTGACCAAGGCCTTGCAAGCGGATGATTCACGCTTCAAGGTGGAACTCCATGGCGATCTATTGGAAAAACCTGTCCGCGCAGAG
>JAMCZD010000300.1 GCA_023473405.1 Candidatus Omnitrophota bacterium | reverse complement strand
CACGGATGGAGCGTCAAGCTGCCCCAAGGCGGCACCTCGCAAGTCCTGCATTACAAGGCAACTGACTGAGAGCGGCTCTAAGGCAGCAAAATGACGCGATACATGCGTTGCGGATTCGGCCCGATGGCGTCGGATGCGATCGCGGTGTTGCCGGTAGCGGCGACTGGGTCACCCAAATCGGTCCAGACGACGGAATTTAGGTTGGTCGTATATTGGACCTGGTAGGTGAGGCCCGCCATTGATCTCCAGGCAAAGGTGATGGTCCCGTTGGTCTGCGTGATTGTCCAGAAGGTCGGGGCGGGAACGGTGGAGAGGCTGATATCGTCGAGGCCGATTGCGTTCTGGTCGTTGCGGAAATCGAATTCGAGGGGGGTGCTTGAAGCCGACGCGGTAACGATGAACTGGAGATTTGTCCACGTGAATTGGCCCATATCAACCTGATCGAAGAGCGTGGTTCCGTTCCATGAGGCGCGGAATTCATTGGGTGTGCCGATGGCCGGGTTATCCAACCAGATAGAGAGGACATAACGTTGTCCGGAAACGGTAGGCACGTTCTTGGAAAGGGACCCCAGCGTGAGACTTTGGCCCAGGAAAGCTCCGTATATGCCTGAATGAACAAACATGCCGTCGTCAATGCCGGGTATGGTTTCGCTGCCGGTTATTTGGCTCATGTCGATGCTGTCCGCGAAGTTGACCTGCGAGTCGCCCGAGAAGGTCCAATCGGTAAAATCACCGGTCTCGAATCCGCCGTTCCCCACCAACAGTTTGAACTGGCGGTTTTGGGCGGTGCCACTGTCGGTGTTGGCGAATGAGACATTGGCCGTGAAATTGCCGATGAGCAAGTTGCTGGCGGCTGAATTCAAACTTGCGGTTACGATGGCCGCCGGTCCGCCGGGGGTCAACGTGCCGCTGGTTGGCGCGACATCGAGCCAGGGCGAGGTGTTGGCGAGTGTCCAATTAAGGACGGTGGTTCCTGCGTTGGTCAGGTTATAGGTTTGAGCGGCGACGTTGAACGGACCATTGATCGAACCGTTGGCGGTAAAGCCGAAGGGCGGTGTGATCAGCAAGGGATCGGGTGCAGGCCCAAAGATGGCATTGATCAGGTTGCTCCCCCTGGGAGTGCCCCAGCCGGAGCAGAGATCATAGCCGGGAGCGGCATGGAACAAATCCGGGCTCTGTTTGCTGGTGTTGTTGCCCGTGGTGATGTCGTGGAAGGTATCGGCATAGTTCGAGCCCATGCCAATGCGGTACAGGGTCGGATTCAGAAAGCCCACCGGTGGCAAGCCGTTCTCGGCGGCTTGCTGGTTGACCAGCGCCGCAAAGCCGGCCCACAACGGCGTCGCGATACTGGTTCCCTCGACTGAAGAAGGCCTGCCTTCATCGGCAATGACCCATACATTCGAGGCGACCATCGCGACGTCCGGAAGGTTCCGCATCGTGGTTGAACCCTGGTTGAGTGACATATCGATTCCCTGCTGCCAGACCGGGATCGGGAAGAGCGTGCTGATCCCGCCGCTGCTGCCGTTCCAGGTGGTTTCCGATACCCATGATCCCGAAGCGTCGGTTGTCAAAGCCGTTCCTCCGACAACCGTGATATACGGATTATCCGACGGCTGGACGACCGGCCCGGCAAATGCCCCGTTGTCTCCAGACGCCAGGAAGAACGACTGTCCCTGCGCGGCGAATTGCTCGAAAATCTGCTGTGTGTTCACGTCGATGTCGAAGCCCCAGGAGCAGCTCAATTGTTTCGCCAGATTATCGGTGGCCATCCGGTTCAGGATGTTGTTGATCGTTGCCAAGTTGGCCGTGGGCGCGCCTTCGTAGACCAGGACCCGCGACAGTCCCGGGGCCATGCTGATGGCCATTTCGATGTCGAGCGCCACCTCTTCGTTTCCGCTGCCAGGACGGCGGCTGCTGGGAATTCCGTCGAAGCCGTCTATCAGCACATTCTGCAACGGAACGTTCGGCAGCCCCGCCTGGTTTATATAGGCGGTGATGTCACTCGGAAAATAGCCATCCAGTTCGAACAACCCGACCGCTTGCCCCGAGCCGGTGAGTGAAACTCCCGGCGCATACACCGCGCGGAAATCGGCTCCTATGAAGGTGCCATTCGGACCCGAGCCGGCGTTCGGAATTGCGTTGGCCGATGTGTCCGGCGGGCTTGACCGAACGAACATGGGGTGTGGCAAAGTGTAATTGTCGAGACCGCTGATGTGCAAAACCGGAACGCCCAGGTCGAGCGAAAGTTCGGACTCAGGCGCGTAAAACGTGCGGGTCTCCTTTGGATGCTGGTATAGTCCGATCGTGGCCTTGAATGCCCTCTCGATAACCGCAACCGATCCGTTCACGTTCAGGAGGGTGCGATTGGCATGGAGACCGGTGACGACCAGGCCGTTCTTATTCGCGAAGGCAACGACTGCCTGGTAATCCTGCTCAGTTGGGCCAAACCTGGACGTGAACTCCTCCGGCGTCAAATACCGGTGGTAATTAGTGCTCGCCGGATCGTAGATTTGTTCGAGCAGGCCGTTCAGCTCTTCCTGGTTGCGCAGCGGCAGCCCGATAGCAAGGTCCAGGCGCATTGAACCGGAGAGAGGTTGCAGCGGACGCAATCGCGCCACAGCAACCGGCACGTGGCCGTATCGGATGCCCGTCCCTGCGGCTGGCGAAATGCATTCGGATAGTATTAAAAAGACCGAGGTAATGGTCCCCATCAAACTGATTCCATTCATAGAAGCCGTCCCTATTCTACCTTTGCGCCGTAATCTACTACTCAACTGCGCCTTTGCAAGGGGCGCCTAAGGCCAGTGGGTAAGGCGGGTGCCTCCGTGGGCCAGACCTCCGATCTGCCGGTTACCCGGGCCTCCGGTCCGACGTTGGACGCTCCAAACGGCAAGCAGGTCAATATAAGATCGAACTGACGTTCCATGCCGCCGGTCGCAGCCGGTGTGAGCCGGCTCTTACCTCTACTTCCTGAACCACACGGTCGCTTCGGCGACGTTCCATTGAAATTTCCTCGAGTGCTCGCGAATCAAAAACGGGAGGTCTTTGGCCAGGGCGAAATGAAAGTCCGGCGACAAGACCCTCCGGAGTGTGCCAAGGGTCGTAACGCGTTTACCATCGAGTTGATAGCCGCCCAGCCAGTGGTCCATCGGGGTGTACTCCTCCAGCCATGTATAGGGCGAAGTAATGATCAATTGGCCGCCGGCTTTCACC
>JAMCZD010000420.1 GCA_023473405.1 Candidatus Omnitrophota bacterium | reverse complement strand
CATCCAACAGGAATTGGGTCTGCCGGTGAAATTCATCGGGCTCGGCGAGCAACCCGACGATTTGCAGCCGTTCGACGCCGGCCAATTCGCCGCCGCGCTCTTCGCCGAGGCAGGGTAATCGTGTAGCTTGTGGGAACCGCGGAGTCTAACCAGGATGACGTCCGTTTCATGCGGCTGGCCATTCGACTGGCCCGGCGCGCCTATGGCTATACATCGCCTAACCCATTGGTGGGCGCTGTCCTCGTCAAGAACGGAAAAATAATCGGTCAAGGCTGGCATCACCGCGCCGGTGAACCCCATGCCGAAATTGAAGCCCTGCGCCACGCCCAGGCCAGCGGATTTGACTCTTCCGGCGCAACCCTTTACGCCACTCTCGAACCGTGTTCCACCCATGGCCGGACTCCCCCCTGCACCGATGCCATTCAATCCGCCAAGATCGCCCGCTTCGTCGGCGCCGCCACCGATCCCAATCCAGCCCACAGGGGCCGAGGATTCGACCTTTTAACGAAGAGCGGCATCGAGGTCAGCCACGGTCTGTTGGCCGATGAAGCCAACCGGTTGAATGAAGCCTTCAATCATTGGATCGTCCACCGCCTGCCGTTCGTCACCGTTAAATCGGCATTGACCCTCGATGGCAAGATCGCCACCGCCGGCGGCGAGTCCAAGTGGATAACCGGCGAAAAAGCCCGCGCCTCGGCAATGCGACTCCGTATGGGCGCGGATGCGATCCTCGTCGGCATTAACACCGCTTTGTCCGACGATCCCCGACTCACCGTCCGCCTCGGGCACCCTACGAAAGGTGCCGCAGCGGCGTCCTTTCAATCCGAAGCTCAGGTTGCCCGTCCACTCGTTCGCGAGAAGGAAATCCCCAGGCGCCGAATCGTTCTGGATTCCGCTGCCCGCATACCTTTGAGTGCCGCGCTCATCAGTGATCCCTGGGCGTCGTGGACCACCATGGTCACAACTCAATCAGCGCCTCCGGACCGGGTTGACGCCCTGTCGCGGCGCGTGAACGTATGGATTGCTCCGGTTCGCGATGGCAAGATCGACCTGCGTTGGCTACTGAAGAAGCTGGGTGAGGAAAAGGTAACCCATCTGCTCGTCGAAGGCGGCGGCGAAATCAATGCCTCCTTCCTCTTCGATGGCCTGGTCCAACGCGTCGCGTTTTTCTACGCGCCCAAAATCCTGGGCGATCACCAGGCGCGAAAAGGCGTTGCCGGCAGAGGCGCCCGCCGGCTCGATGAAGTCATCAACCTGCACCACCTCGAATGGCGCATACTGGGCGCCGACCTGATGCTTACCGCGCGCGTGGGTTGAGAAGGCGCCTCTTATTTGAATGCGCTCCCCACGTTGCCGTACCTCGAACAGCTCATCACGTGCGATCGAAGCATTCATTGGGCGAATCCGTTAGGTTTGGCGATGAACGACCCGGGCCGGCGTTTTGGCAGATCGGCACCGATGGCGGGTTGCTTGATTATCCGGTCCAACTAAAGGATGGACTGTTTCTAGCTCCCGCCGAGCGCGCCGATGTCATCATCGACTTCGCCAATTTCCAAGGCAAGACACTGACCCTCACCAACAGCGCCAAGGCACCCTATCCCGCCGGAACTCGACCGGACCCGCAAACCAACGGACAAATCATGCAGTTACGCGTGGTCAACACTCTCAGCAGCGCTTCCCTACCGGGATTGGATATTACCAGCGCAGTTCCCAGGCCACTGCCTCGAGTGGCGCGAACGTGACTGATTGCTTGAAGGGACCCGTTCGTGACTGCGGTTCAGAGGCGTCACCGGGTTGTTTTATCGTCACACATTTATAAGTATGGTCTGCCAAGCCGTATTGGGCCGGATCGAAGTCCAAGATCGACGACACGGGCTGATCGCTCATATTTACAAAAAGCAGGACTAAGCGTTGTTCAGCGGGAATCTTCCAAGCGCCGGTCAGGACGGCGTCCTTGGTCACCAGCCATTTGCCGGACCATTGCCAGTCGGCGGTCAACCTCGGCATAGGGCCGCTGAGCCTGGGCGGGCGGGCCATTTCACCGGCGTAGAAATAACGCCGGAGGCCCCAACGGAGCCGGATGACCTGGCGGAGGAACGCGGCATTTTGCTTGTTCTCGATGACATTCGGATCGAACCACCCGATTTGCTCGCCGAAAACGAATTGCTGTCCGGCCTTCATACGCAGGGCCAGGTCTTTCGTGGGTCCGCCGCGATAAGCGCGACCGAACATTTGCACGGCGCCGCCATAAACGGCGGGAAAGACCGGCACCTGTTCATCAAACTGCCAGTGCCAGGTGAGATAACCGTCGAACCAGCGGACGAACGGTTCGGCGTTGCACTCGGTGGTCAACATCCGGTCCGGCGGCATGTCCCGTCGAATTGCATCGAGCATCCGCCAGTAACCTTCATTCCACCAATGCCCGCCGCCGAGGGGATGCCCATGAGAGGCGTCCATGCAGAGTTGGGGCGGCGCGGCGGCGACCTGGTCGATATAGACCGCGCGGGTTCCCTCTTTGCCGAGCAATCCGAGTACGACGTCGTGCACGGTTTTTTGCCACAGAGAGGTGGTAGGGCACATAACCGCCAACTGGACCGGGTTACCGTTGGTTTCCTTGCTGCCGTAAATCTCGATGTAAGGCCGGCCATCCGGGTCTTTGGTCGCGGCGGGCAGGGCGACCCGGCTGAATTCGAAATCATCCGTGCCTCGATCGTGGGTGTCCCATAGCCGACCGTTTATGTACGGCATCACAAACACATTCGACTCCTGCAGTTCCTTGA
Source organism: Candidatus Omnitrophota bacterium (assembly GCA_023473405.1). GTDB lineage: Bacteria > Verrucomicrobiota > Verrucomicrobiia > Limisphaerales > UBA1319 > JAMCZD01. Next base: position 486 of record JAMCZD010000420.1, on the reverse strand, counting down.
CGGCGTTGGCGAAATTCGTTTTCGGGGGGAAATAATGCGGGTAATCATTGTCAAAAGGGATTTGATGCCACCCGTACCAGTGGAAACCCGTGGGCACGCCCACAAAACGCTGGAATTCTTCCACTGCCGGAACACATTCCTCGGGGGTTCCGCCGCGCTGGACCCATGCGCTCAACTCCCGCATCCAAAGGGGTGTATCCGATCGTCCATCCGGTCCGAGGCGCGGCCACCAGCGCGCGTTTTGGCGAACCCAGTTCTTGTAAATCATCGCTGCGTCAAACCAATCCCCACGCAGCAGTTGCCACACCGCCTCGCCGTTCAATACAAAGCCCGTCTTTGCCAAACCGCGGTTGGGCACGGGATGTTCGAATCGCAAGCGAGCGCAATGCGTTTTTGCGTCGACCTCGAGTGTCATGTCCTTGATGCTGCCCATCGGGTCGTTGATGGCGAGGTAGAGCCCGCGGGGCGATGGGGCGGAATTATAGC
>JAMCZD010000350.1 GCA_023473405.1 Candidatus Omnitrophota bacterium | reverse complement strand
ATCCTGATGGATGTCCAGGCAGAGCGATTCCAGGGCCACCACCCCTTCGTATTCCCGCGGCTCCACTTTGAGGAGCACGTCAATATAGGGAATTCCATTTACAGAACGGGTACCCGCATTGGCAAACCTTCCATCCCAGTCCTTTCGCCCTCCGCCGTTCGAGTCGGGGATGGATACCAGCAGCTTGGGGATCATTCCGCCCACTGAGGGGGTCGGTCCGAGAACCTTGGCGATCAGGCCGGCATCCATGACCTCCATATCCTGGGCGATATCCTCCCGTATCATGTGCCAGAAGGTCCGCCGGTCGGCCTGGGTGATAACCTGTTCCCGCTTTGCGGCATACCACTTCTCGGCAGCCATGTCGTCCCGAAATATGTCGATGTGGCCAATGCCGTTCTGGGCGGCAAGGAGAATGATTTCCCAGTCGGTATCCAGGCCTGGTGCTGGAGGATTTGGCCGAGCGGCGAGGATTTTCTCGTAGACTCGCCGCTGAATATTGTTCCTCCCGTGCCCAGGCACGAAGGCCATGAGGCGTGGGTGGAAAGGAAACCCCTGCCGACTCTTGAAAACAACCGGTTCCCGCCCATATAGCGACGGAGGCGCGATGAGGGATAGCCCGTCAGGATTTCCGGAATCCAGGAAGCTCTCCGCATAGGAGAATCGGGTTTCCTGATCGGTTACGACGAGGTCGCCCATCTTGACCGGCGCCTGTCCGGCGCGGCTCCAAATTACGGCATGACGGTCCATCAGAAGAAACTCCCCTTCTGCAGTTTTTCCAGGGATTCGTTGTTGGGAATCAGGCCAAGTTTCCAGCCTACGATTCGAGCCATGCGATCGACTACGCCCAAGTCGCCCGCCCCCCTGGTTTTCATTCTGGATAATGTTTCCGGCCGAATGCCGGCGCGCAGCGCCAATTCCTTTTCGGAAATATTCCGTTCAGATGCTCTCGCAATGACTTGATCGAGCAACGCGGAAAGCGCTTGGCTTTTAGGGTAGGCTTTTCCTGGCATGATGACTATAAAATCAATTAAGATGTGTTTTCACTCCAAACATTAGGATACATTGATTATAAAGTCAATGAATGCGGCAAAAAAAACGGGGCCGAAAGGCCCCGAAATACCCGCTTGGGAGGGAACTAACGGCCGGGGCCGCTGGCAGCGCGGGCCGGACGGACCGGCGTGGGTGCATCTTCAGCCGGGCCGGCGGCTTCCGGTTTGGCGTCGACGGGACGCGGGGCTTCATGGAAGCCGAAATTGGTGTGATTGGTCCACACATGGGCATAGGCCACGCCTTTTTCGTTGGGCTTGTAGTCCTGCTCATCGAAGCGCAGATACAACGTGGAAAAATCCACGTCGGTAGTGCTGCCGTCGGCGCGGCTGTTGATGGGCCAGGCGGCGCCCACAAACTTGCCTTCTTCGCCCTTCTTGACGTCCTCCTTGATCGTCAGGACGGGGATGGAGCCGCCGCCTTCCACTTCCTGGCCGGCGTCCTTGCGGAAGAAAGCGACGATCTGCTTTTTCTCGCCGGCGGCATTGCGCACGTAACCTTCGAAGTGCTCTTTGCCTTCCTTGTCCTTCTTCGACCACAGGGCCATGTCCTGAACGTACTTGGACTTGATGTCGTCGCCATTCTGGTAATCGGGGTTTTTGCGGGACACCGTAATGACGGGCGGTTCGCCACGTTTGCCGGCATCGGCCTGGCTTTCCGGGTTTTTCACTTCCTGCTCCATAACTTGCTCCTTTTCAAAGGGTTTTGATGGTTTGAAGGTGCTACGGAGACATATTGTTCGTTCAATGAAAAAAGCGGCAAAACAGAAAATTTTGCCGCTTTCCCGAAGGGCCGAATAATACCGATAGTGTGTGTCGCAACCCTGCGACCAGTTTGAATGCGCTCCCTATAATTTGGGTGCCCAAATTCAACCAAAAAGGAGTGAACCATGTTCTTCGATGTCAGTCATCTCGATACCGTTTATGCCAATCAGGCTATGGCTCTGGCCAAGCGGATCTACCCCGAAGTGCATCCGCCGTTCATGCATGACCAGCCAACCCTCTCCATGCTTCTGGAACTGCGTTTCCAGGCGCTGCGCGAAGCGGTTTCCATGGCGACGAACCCCCACGTGCTTTTTCCGGAAGTGGTGCCCAAATACGCCATGCTGGTTTACCGCAAGGGCGTCATGCCGGATGACGCCGGCGTCCGTATGCAGGGCGATATCTATTTCGAAACCGAGGAATTGCTCAACGACGCCGTTTCCCAGTTGCTGGACCAGCATTTCACCCAAACCGGGGATCGCGTGGTCACCATGGAAAATGAAGAAGTGACCGCATTCCTGTTTTTGACTCTGGACGTCGGCGAGCATCTGGACGCCCTCGGCCTGGAGCCGGAGCATCTCGATCTGGGCGTTGTCGCATAATCATTTGAATCACTCACAGGAGTTTTGCCATGAAAATCGCTTCTCACAAAACCATGCACGACGCCCGGCTCTACCTGGACGGCTACCCCGCCGGCGGCCGCCTGTTCGTGGCCGTGGCGCCGCCGAATGCGCTGGGGAGCCTATTTCGTGGGTTGAAGCTGATGGCCGACCTCGATCTCGCCGTCAAATCGATCAACCAAGACATTCTGTGGAAACTCGCCTCCCACCCGGATCCGGAGGTGCGTGGTGCCGTGGCGGAAAATTCCCGTATCGACCCGCGCACGCAGGCGCTTCTTTCTGTCGACAAAAAAGCCGGTGTCGTGGCCAGCCTGACCCGGAATCCCGGGTTGACCCCTGATCGCGAGCGCGTGCTCGCCGTCCATCCCCATCCTTTGGTCCGTTCGGAGCTCGCCCGCCAGACAGGCGATCCTGAAATTCTTGCCCTGCTCGCCTTCGATGAAAAACACGAAGTAAGAGCTGCGGTCGGCGCCAGCGCCGGCAAGTCCACGAATGCTCAAACCTTCGAACGTCTTGCCGGCGACCAAAGCCCGGCTGTCCTGCAGGCTCTGGCCAGCAATGCCAATTGCCCGAGGGACATTCTGGAGAAGTTGGCGATGCGCAAGCCCCAGGAGGGGAGTTTGCTGACCGGACGCTACGCGATCGGCGCCACTGCGCTTGATACCCTCCGGGAGGTGGATCGGCAGCGTGCCGCCACCCGCGATCGGTAACGGGAGGGCGTCATGTCGAATACGCTGAATGTGCTCACGATAGAGCAGGAGCAAGTATTGCGGGCGGAGGTTCCGACGCTTAAGGTCGAAGCCTTTGCCGGCACCGGCAAGACAACGACTCTCGTCGCTTTCGC
>JAMCZD010000001.1 GCA_023473405.1 Candidatus Omnitrophota bacterium | reverse complement strand
AGTTTCATCCGGCGGTTCGGCCAATTGTTCGCGCACGACTTGGGGAGCGCGTTGATAGTTACGGTGATCGATGACATAAAATACGGCCAGCAAAAGTCCCACAGCCAGGGCCCAGATTGGCCAGCAATACTCGGCCACCCACCAAAACGGAATGCCCCGCAAATACCCCAAATAAAGCGGCGGATCGCCGATGGGGGTCAGGCATCCGCCCACGTTCGACACTACAAAAATGAAAAAGACCACGTGATGTGCTGTCACCCGGTATTTATTCATGCGCAGCCAGGGCCGGATCATGAGAATAGACGCTCCGGTGGTGCCAAGAACATTCGCGACCACGGCTCCGACCAGCAGGAAGATGGTGTTTTGCCGCGGTGTAGCTTCGCCCTTGACGCGAATATGAATTCCGCCGGAAATCACGAACAAGGAACCGATCAATACGATGAAACTGAAATATTCGTGGGCAGTTTCCTGCACCCGGGAAAAGGCGTTCAAGCCCAGCAAATAATAGGCCAGGGTGATGATGCCCAAGGAAACTGCCACCTTGGGATAATGCCGCCCCCACCAGGCGGCAGCAAACAGCGGCAGGAACGCGATGGCAGCCAACAGGATGCCAAAGGGCAATATCATCCAGGGATCAGGCAGGGGGACGTTATGTTCCATGTCGTGACGTCGTGGACGGAACGGAATATTGGGTTAACGAATCAGCCAATAGACCAAGGCGATCTGGCAGAGAGACAAACCGGCTATAAAGAACCAAGTAAGCCCTTCACGCCATTGCAGATCGCGTTGCCGGGTCTCGCTCAACCGGAACGTCATCTTTGCCGAACCGATTTGTATCAAATCCCCGTTGTGCAGAACCGCTCGCTGGAAATCGTGCCCGTTAAGCGTAGCCAGGGCGTTTCCCAAGACGGCAAGCACAAATCCCTCGGATGGATTCAGGTCAAGCTCGAGGTGCCGGTCCCAGACGCCGGGATCATCCAACTGCAACTCGGCCCCGTTTTCGCGACCGATTCGACATGGAAATCGCCGCGCGACCAGGTTTTGGCCGGACTTCTTACCAGAGAGGACCCTTAAAAGCACCATTTACCAAAAGCGGCGCGTCACGATTATCTTGTCACCCGGATAGACAGGCAGGTCCAGTTCAGGTTTATTCTGTGCGTCGATGCAATTCACGTAGATGGGCTTCCTGCCGTCAGCACGGATCAGTTTTACCCGTTTCTTATTGGCGAAATCGGTAAAACCGCCTGCGCTGGCGATGGCCCTCAAGACGCTCATTTCACCGGCGTAAACCTGGCGGCTGGGAGATCGGACCTCGCCGTCCACGGTGAAAAACCTGGCCTCGGAATTCACGTTGACCGTGAGGCGGACGTAGAACTTGGGCACGTAAAGGGCCTTAATGTCGCTTTCCAACTCGGAAGTCGTCTTGCCCGCCGCCGGCACCGAACCGATATAAGGCAGGGGGATTTGCCCATCTTCCTTGACACGTCCTTCAAATTTGTCTGGCGGCTGCTGCACGCCGGAAAAGGCAACTGTAACCTGGTCACCAGGGCGCAATCGACCGGATGCGGCAGACGAAGGGCCAGCACTGGCTGCTTTTTTATCAGGTTGTGATGAATCGAGGGACTGGCATCCCGTGGAAAAGACGGTGGCGAGGAGGAATCCGGCCAGAGCGACAACAACACTTAGCTTTTTGCAAGGCAATTGCATACCCATGAATTCTAGAAATCCCGGTGGGGGAAAGACAACTAATATTTTCGCTTGATTTCCAATTTCGCCTGATCGTCCTGAGGCTTTTTGGCCTCGCCGTCAGTTTTGGCGGGTGCGTCATCATCGCGCTTGGAATAATAATAATCGTAATAATAACCGCTGTAGTAATAGTAATAGGAATCCTGCGATATATTAATATTATTCAGGACCACGCCCATGAGGCGTCCGCCGACTTTTTCCACCATTTGTTTGGCGCGGATGGTCATGAGCTGGGGATATTTCCGGTATTGCACCACGAGGACGGACATGTCCACTTCACTGGCCAGGATCGAGGCGTCGCTAACTCCCATGATTGGGGGCGAATCGAAAAAGACCATGTCGTAACGGCGCTTGACTTCGTGGATGAAATCCTTCATCCGGGCCGAGTTCAGGATGCCCATCGAGCTGCTGGGCAATTTACCGCTGGGCAGGAAGTCCAGGGTCGGCAATTTAGTGGTTTGAATAACCTCCTCTAATTCCTTCTGTTTAAGCAGATAATTGGTCAAGCCAATCGAATTGGAGACTTTGAGGAATTTATGAATACTGGGCCGCCGCAGGTCGGAGTCCACAATCAGGACGCGCTGGCCGCTTTGAGCAAAGACGGTGGCCAGGTTGAAGACGGTGGTTGATTTGCCCTCGCCGGCGCCGCCGCTGACGATGGTAATAGTGTTCAGGCGGTCGTCTTTTCGGGAAAAGAGAAGGTTGGTGCGCAATACACGATAGGCCTCAGCGTGTGGGCTTTCTGGGCCTTCATCGAGCAGGTAGCCGACGTTTTGGGGGATGACCCCCAGGACCGGCGACTGCAGGCTGCGTTCGACATCGTCGATGGTCTTCACACTGGTGTCCAGGTATTCAATAAAGAAGGCCAAACCGATGCCGACCACCAAGCCGACGATGATCCCGAGGGCGATGTTCAGCGGGAAGTTGGGGCGAACGGGTTTTTCGCCCGGTTCGGCCTGGTTGACCACTTCGACAATAGCCTGTTTTGGGAGTTTTTGGTCAACGCGCTCCTGGGTGAGGCGCAACTTCAGGGCCTGGAGCATTTGTTTTTGGAATTCCAAGTCGCGCTTAGCCAGGAAGTAAGGGGAGTAGATTTTCGAGTTTTCCTGGTCCCGTTTTTTGGCATCATCGAGTTCGCGGATGCGGACGTCGAGGTCGCCTTTGAGGGACAACGCCTTGGTCTGCAATCCATCCAGCATGCCGCTCATTTTGGTTTTGATCTGGTCGTCGAGGGTTTTGAGCAAGCTCTTGACGCGAAGCACATTGGGATTGTCGGGGCCATAGTCTTTGCTCAAGGTGCTGAATTCCTGTTGGGATTGGGCGTAGCGGGAGAGCAACTCATTCAAGAGTGAATCCGGCCAGGCAGTGGGCAGGACCTCCCTTAATTTTTCGGGGCTCAGATCGAGCAAGTTGGTAACGAGAACATGTAGTTGGCTATAAGCGGCCAAGGCATCGATCCGTGCCTGTTCCATGCGGCGAACGGTCTCGGTTTCAAGGGTCATCGATTGGGCGCTGTCGGAAATTGCATCAGAAATCTGCAATTTTTCCTTGAGATTGGCGACATTGGTTTGCAGTTCATTGACCTTGTCCTCCTGCTTTTTCGTCTCCGCTTCCAAGACCTCGATGCCCCCCATGGAAGACTCTTGTCGAACCTGGAGGCGCCACCCCTTATAGGCGGCCGCAATTTCGTTGGCGATTTGGGCAGCTTCGTTGGCATTTTCGCTCAAGACCCGGATATCGATGAGGGGCGTGTTGCGAACTTGGCGCAAATCGAGTCGTCTTTGCAGCAGGAGGTAGGTCTCCTCGGTTTTCAGTGGGACGCCGTTATTGAATGCGTTGCCCCAAATCTTGTTCAGGTTGAGGTTGGTGATAACGCTATAGAGCACCGACTTGGAAGTGATTTTTTCGAACTCGCCCTGGATGAAATAGGGATCGAAGTTCATCGTAGTTTGCCGCAGGTCGAACAAACCCGGGATATCGGGCATGTCCTTTTGCACCTCGATGCGGACGGTACTGGAATAATATTTGGGCAACCAGATCGTCACGATGGTGGTGGTCAGCACGACCAGCAAAAAGACGGCAAAGATGACGGTTTTCCGGATGCGGATGATGCGCCAATAGTCCAGGAAGTGGAGTTTGGATTCGGGTGCGGGCGAGGAAATGTTAGGGGTATCCATGGGTCAAAAAAAAGAGGCCAGATTCGACTCTAGCCTCCCGATTCAAATTTTATTCAGTGTATCAATAAGAGGCTCGCACACCGAGATAGACGCGGTTACGGGTGTAACTCCGGTCGGATAGCTGCGAGTCAAGCACATCCAGGTTATAGCCGGTTTCGGCGGCAACCGCCACCGGTGCAGTCATGATTTGGTAAGCCAAATTGACTCCGGCGATATAATAGTTTTCGATTTTGCCGTCAATATTGGGTTGGCTGCTGTCGTTGAAACTGGCGTTTTGGTATTGCGCCGTCAAGTTGCAGGTTAGCTTGGGTGTGATTTGCTGGCTGACTTGGCCGTAGAGAGTCGTGGCTTCCTGGTCGAAGGCGAAAATATCGGTTGCGAGCCGGCTATGTCTGATGCCCAACTGAAGGAAGCTGCCGGGCATGTAAGCCCAAGTGGCACCGAAGTCCGCATACGGCGAGGCTGTGGTTTCATCGGCACCCGGCACCCGATCGGCATTATAAAAGTCGGTTATCTGTCCGCCGATGCGGCCATAGGCATTGACTTTACCGCCCATCATGGCGTGATCGGCGCCGAGGTAGATATAATGGGAGCGGTTATTGCGCACTTCCGGGTCAATTACGCCTTCAGCGCTGTGGGTATAATCGACCAAGCCAAACTGGTAGCCGAGGATGCCCCAGGTTTGCGGCAAGGCATGCCAGCGCAAATCCAAGTGGGCCAGGTGATGCATCCGGTTCAAGAGCAAAGCATAAAACGGATCATCGAAATCATAAAAGGTGTTGCTGTATCCGAGTTCGAAACCGAACAACCGGGTGACGTCACCGCGGAGTCTGGCGCTGGCGGTATTCCTGATATTGCTTCCGTTGGCGCGCCGGCGGATACTGCCGCTGGGGTCAATCAGTTCGGGCTCTTGGGCGATCACGAAGGCATCGCTGAGGTCGAGTTTGTATTGGTCCGAGAAGCTGTGCTCGAAGCTGCCGTTGATCAAATGGGTATGGTCGGCGGAGCTTTCATGGTAGTGGGCGCGATTTTCATAATAGCGCATCCGGTAAGTATAGCTGAGGCTGGCCGCGTTTTGGGCCCAGACATAATTAGCGCTGGCGGTGGGGCTGACCTCGAAGCCGAAACTGTTCAATCGCTGACCAGTTGGCCGGGTATCATAGTTGTCATCGTAAAAGCCGCGTAATGTGGCAGAGATATTCCACGGCTTTGCGCTTTCCGCTGGGGTAAGTCCTTGCTCCAAGGCGGCCTGAAGGCTGACCGCACCAACGGCGGCTAAGCTGGCAGAAGCTATTATCTTTTTCATAACGTTTTTTTATTCACAAGTTCGCCCAAGATCAGCTTTTAAGAATATTGGCTCTTTTTTAAGGCCTTGCCGATTCCGTGTCAAACATAAATCTCGATTTTTGTTTAAATTCTACCGGCTATTTAGCGGGGACGTTCCATCGTTGCCAATCGCAGAGGAAGATGTGTTCGGGAAGTGCGTATGACCAGAGTTCGCGCAAGGGAAAGCCGCGGGGTACTTTGCCGAGGGACATACTCTGCATGATGAACCGGCCCCAGGGGCGGAATTCACCTTTGACCAAGTCGGACTGGAAAGGGCGGTCCAAGGTGGCCTGGGTAACGAACAGGCCTTTGATAGGTTTCTGGTTGTCGTTGATGGTAAAGAAATCGGGGTTCAACTTCAGGGTTAACCAGGCGCATTGGCGGTTGCCGTACCAGGCGACCGCCCAAGGCATGTCGCTCATCATCAACTCATTATCCTTCATGTAACCGGCTGTTTTTTAGATCAGCCACGGGTAATAGGGGGGGTACACTATGGGGCCGTTGCGAGGGGAGAGTAGGGAAAAGACAAAGGGCAGGCAGGCCAGCAATCCGACCAGGCCGGTCAACCACCGGCGCGCAGTAGGAAACGGCAGTTCGAGTTGGTCCACCAGGAGATGATACATTGCCGCCGAGAAGATGAATACGAGGGGGACGACGAGAACCAGGAGGTTTTCGGAGTTGACATCAGGCACGGCGCGGCTCAAATCCGTTTGACCCAAGGCCTGCGCCACAGTCAGGCTCGCCAGGCAAAGCAGCAAAAAAATCCGCAAGCGGGAAAGGGTTGGGCTCCGGAACGGAACCAGCAAGCCCACGAGGAAAAAGGCTGAAAACCAGGTCCCGCCCAGTTTGAACAAATCATTCGAGAGAATGGTGCTGCAGTGGAGGGTGAGTTTGCGCCTGATATCGCCCAGGTTAAAACCGTTGAGTTGGGCAGGGTCGGGTTGAATGGAACGTTCGAGGCTGCTGCCGGGAAACGAGGTTGTATCTTCCCAGAGGGCGTAACCGGCGGTGCCGAAGAGGGTGCCCCCGACCTGGTAATTGCGGACCAGCCATGGTGTAAGGAGGAGGGCAAAGGCAATACAGGCTGTCGGGACCAAGGTGGCGCGTCGGGGACCGACGAAGAGGACCAGGAAAAGGATTACGGGCAGGATCAGCCACCCGAAGGCGTAGCGGGTCAAGCAGCCCAATCCAAGGAGGAGTCCGCAGGCCAACGCCCAACCGAGAAACCAGCCCTGCCCGTGGCCCTCTTCACGAGTGCCCTGTTCCAATCTCATCAGGCACCAAACGATACCCAGGAACAGATCGGCGAGGAACAAGGTAGGCAGGCCAGATACACTGAATCGCCAGAAGAGGTCGGTGCAGGTGAAAACGCCGGCGGCGAGCCAAGCGACCCCGGGATCGAACAGTTTTTTGGCGAGGAGAAAAACGAGGACAACGGCGAGCAGGAACCAGACTTGGTTAAGCAAGCTGATCAATAGTTCGGGTTGGTAGCGGGAGAACTGGTCGGCAGTCGAGATGTAATAATTGAACGGCAGCACCTTCATCAGGCCGGCCAGCATTAGTGGATAGAGGGGAGCGTTGGCGAGGTCGGGGTGGCCTTCGTCGAGCATTGGATTCTTGTCGGTGTGACTCTTCTGCACCAGGAAAATGCTTAGCGGTCGGACGAATTGGGTTGTAAAGCCCTTGCCCTCGGCGATGTTGCGGGCCAATTGCGCGGCGTCCATGGCTTCGGCGGACAAGAAATTGCGGCCCTGGCGCACATTGTAAACGATGACCAAGGCCAGCAGGGCGAGGGCAACGGCGAACTTTTTGATGAGGCGGACACCTTCGCCTTCTTCGAACTTATGAATCCATTCCTGGAGGCCTGGCATGGGCATAGATTAGAATCCTTCCAAATGATAAGCGTGTAATTTACGGTGGAGCGTTCGCCGGCTGATCCCTATTTTTTTCGCCGCCAAGGTTCGGTTACCCCTGGACTCTTGCAACGCTCGGACCAGCAATTGTTTTTCCGCTTCCTGCACGGTGAGATTGCTTTGTGTTATTGACTGTTGTTTCGCCGTTTCAGGTGTGCCGGTCGCCCCATTACGCACCGTGGCGGGCAAATCCCGCAAGTCAATTCTATCGCCCCGGCACAGGACCACCGCGTGCTCGATCGCCGTGCGCAATTCGCGCACGTTGCCCGGCCAATGATATCGCGTCAGGGCTTCGAGTGCATCGGGAGTCAAGCCGTTCACTTTTTTTGCGTTTTCGTCGGCGAACTCGCGGATGAAAGCTTGGGCGAGCAGCGGCACATCCTCCATCCTTTCCCGCAGTGGGGGCAACACAATTTCCACGACGTTCAACCGGAAGAACAGGTCTTCGCGAAATTTTCCCGCCGCGACCAATTCCCGGAGATTTTTGTTGGTGGCGGCGATTATCCGGACGTCGGCGGTTAGAGTTTTATTGGAACCAACGCGTTCGAAGGTGCGCTCACCCAGGAACCGGAGCAGCTTGACCTGGGTGGAGGCGTCGATTTCACCGATTTCATCCAGAAAGAGTGTCCCGCCCTGGGCCTGTTCGAACCGGCCCAATCGCCGCTCATAAGCACCGGTAAAGGCACCCTTTTCATGGCCAAACAGCTCGCTTTCGAGCAGGGTTGGGGACAAAGCGGCGCAATGGACGGATACCAGGGGTTGGCGGGCGCGGGGGCTCAATCGGTGCACGGCCTTGGCGATCAATTCCTTGCCGGTGCCGCTTTCGCCTTGAATCAGGACGGTGGCGCGCGAGGGAGCGACCTGCCGGACGACCTCGATTAATTCCCGCATGGCCGAGGACTCGCCGATGAGGTTGTCGATGCCGAACCTGGCATCCAATTGTTGGTGCAAGTCCACATTCTCGACTTCGAGTGTCTGCCGGCGCAAGGCGCGGGCGATCCGCATTTCCAGTTCGTCAATCTGGAGCCGGCCCTTGGCAATGTAATCGTCAGCGCCGCGTTTCATGGCTTCGACGGCGATTTCCTCCGAGCCGTAGGCGGTCATGAGGATGCAAATCGGCGGTTTAGACAAGGACTTGGCCCGGGCAACCAGCTTCATTCCGTCTTCGTTGGGCAAGCGGAGATCGGTCAGCAGTACGGCAAAATGTTCTCGTTCGAGCATCTCCATTGCCGTGGCGCCGTCTTCGGCAACGTAGACGTCGTATTGATCCTCCAAAGCCGCCCGGAGACCTTCGCGTGTCGGCTTTTCATCGTCGACGATGAGCAACGTCGGTTTAACCATAGGAAGCAGGATTCTGATGGGCGGATTTTTCGGTTTCTTGATCGTTGCGAGCGGTCTCGATCGCGCCGGCTTCGAGCAGCCGGGGCAGCGGTTCGTGCAAAGGAAACCGGAGGCGGAACGAGGCGCTCTGGCCGACCCGGCTTTCGAGCTCGATGTGGCCGCCGTGGGCGCGGACGATTCGTTGAACGATCATCAGCCCCAGGCCGGTGCCCTTGGTCTTGGTGGTGTAGAAAGGCTCGAAAATGCGGTTGATAATCTCGGGAGGAATGCCCCCGCCGGTATCGGCCACGCTCACCCAGACTTCGTCCGGTTCAAACCCGGTTTCCATGGTCAGCGTCCCGCCTCGAGTCATGGCTTGCATGGCGTTCTTGCCCAGGTTGACCAGCGCCTGTTTGATCTGGGCCGCGTCCAGCGGCGCCAGCGGGAGGCGGCTGGCCAATTTTTCTTTGACGATCAAGCCGCGATTCTCGAGCTCCGGACGCAACAGGTTCAGGGTCAGGCGGACGACCTCGTTTAGCGAAGTCATGTGGCGGCGGGGCGGCGAAGGACGGATGGCCTCGAGGAACTGGGTAATAATGTAATCCAACCGGGTGATTTCGCCCTTGGCCACGGCGAGAAAGGCCTCGATTTTTTGCACCGTCTCGGGCATTCCCGGCCTGATCCTGGTCCGAGCGGGCCTGAGTGGCGGTTTGCGGATTGGGCCGGGATGGCTTTCGATGCCGGCCTCGGCCTTCAGCTTTTTCAACTCGCGGTCCATCAACTGGAGGTGGATATTGATCGCGTTGAGGGGATTGCCGATTTCGTGGGCGACGCTGGCGGCGAGGAGGGTCAAGGCCTGCAGGCGCTCGCTTTCGATGGCCTCGAAGGTCTTTTTCCGGGCCTCGGTGGCATCATGGAGGATGAGAGCGACGCCAGCCTGGCCATCGGCGCCGCCTTCCAGGAGGGTCGCATACAAGCGCAAGAAACTGTGTTTGGGGTAGTTGACCTCGAACTCATGGCGTATCACCCGCTTGCCCTCCGACAGGTCCGGGGTAAACCATTTGGCCCAGTCCACACCGGGCAGGTAGCGGCTGATCAATTGGCCTTCGGCGTCCTGGGGCTGCAATCCGAGCAGTTGGACCACGGCTTGATTGAAGTAGACAATGCGCCCGGCCCGGTCGACGACCATCACCCCGTCCTCGATGGTATTGAACAGGGTCTCGAGAAAGCTCCGTTCCCGGGCCAACCGCTGGACGACCGTTTGCAGTCCTTCGCTGTGGAGCCGGTCTATCCGGCCGAGGATTTTGTCCAGGAAACTGGATTTGGGACTGCTCATCAGAACCACCGTTTCTTTTTGAAATACCAGATAGTGGCAGCGGTGGCGCCCATGGTAAGGACCAGGGCAATCCAATAGCCATGGTGCCAATTGACTTCCGGCATGTCGTGGAAATTCATGCCGTACCACGTCCCCACCATCATCAGGGGCGTGGTGAAGATGGTTATCAGGGTCAGGAGCTTGATAACTTCGCCGGTCTGATTCGAAGAAACGTTCAAGTAAACCTGCAGGATGCCCGTCAGGGAGTCGGTATAATTCTGAGCCAGCTCCGAGATATGAAACAAGCCGTCATACACGTTCCGGTAATACGGCACCAGGTGGGCCCGGATGAGCTTGAATTCGCCCCGGGCAAACCGGGCCAGGACCTCGCGTTGGGGCCCGATGATCTGGCGCAAATGCAACACCTCCTTTTTCACCTGGATGATCTTGTTGAGGGTTTCCTTGCCGGGGTTTTGAAGGGCCTGTTCGCTTAACTCGCCAATCTCGATCGACAGTTCCTCGAGTGCGGGCTTGTAATTCTCGACAATCCCGTCCAGCAGCGAATAGGCAAGCCGGTCCGGGGCGCGGGCGATGTGGACATTGCTTTTCAGGCATCGTTCCTCAGCCGCTTGAATGCCTTTGATTGGCACCACGTGGTAGGTCACCAGAAAGTTCTTGCCGAGAAAGAAGTCCAGCTCGCTGGTGGCAAAGACGCCGTCCTTCCGGCTGTAATCCACGGCGTGGATTACCATGAACAAATAGGGCGCAAACCGGTCCTCCTCGCGCGGCGAGTATTCTTCCACCTTGGGCGACGGACTGACCGTGACGCAATCCTCGATTGACAACGGATGAAAATGGAACACGTCCTCGAGGAAGCGTCGGACTTCCTCGGGGGTTGGATTTTCCAGATCAACCCACAGAAACAGGTTGGTGTCGGCCAATAGCGTGGGCATCAGGAAAACCTGCAAGTCCTTGCTGTGCAGCCGGCCTTGCGTCGTAAAGGCAAACGACCGAATCATGGATTTTGCTGAATGGACCAGCGTTTGATTATCTTAAACCGAAACAACGCGACAGCCGGCGGCAAGGCCCCTTGAGCCGGGGCAAGCTGGGCCCCGGTCCATCGCTCAGTCCGCCATCGTCCGAACGTCAGTCTACCGTCGGGGGCAAACGATGAAATTTGAGCCACCGCGGGAGTTTCTCGGCTTCCCAGATGCGCGGCAGGTATTGGCGGAAGCGCACCAGGGCGGCCAACCGCCCGTTCACCATTACCTCGGCCGGCAGCGGCCGGCTGTTGTAGGTTGAGGTCATGGAGAAGCCGTAAGCCCCGGTGCTCATGATCGCCAGGAAATCCCCTTCCCCCACCTTGGGCAGCGGGCGGTCCGAGCAAAACGTGTCGCTCGTTTCGCAGACCGGACCAACAACGTCGGATGAGATTTCCGGTCCGCTCTTGCGGACGACCGGGACGATCTCATGTTTGGCGCCATACAGGGCCGGACGGATCAAATCATTCATACCGGCGTCCACGATGATGAAGTTCTTGGACCCGATCGGCTTCACATACTCGACCCGCGTAACCAAAATGCCTGCGTTGCCCGAGATGAACCGGCCCGGCTCGACCAAAATGCGCAAGCCCAGCGGCTTGAGCAACGGGACCAGGGCGGCGCCAAAACTCTCCGCCGTCAGGATGTCCTTGGCGGCATCGGTCTTCCACCAGGCGGGATCGCCGCTGGCCAGAGCCGATTCGTAGACGATGCCCAATCCACCGCCGATGCTGAAGAAATCAAGGCCGTATTTGGGCACCAGTCTCTCCACCAGCGGAGCCACCTTGCGCACCGCTTGTTCGAAAGGCTTCACCTCCGTGAGCTGCGATCCGATGTGCATGTGCAATCCACGCAAGCCGACATTTTTAAGCTTGCGCGCCCGGGCATAGACCGCCTCGACTTCCTCGAACGGGATGCCGAATTTATTGCTGTAAGTGCCGGTGGTGATTTTGGGGTGCGTCATCGCGTCGACGTTGGGATTCACCCGGATGGCCACCGGTGCCTTGACCTTTTGCCGGGCAGCAACGCGGTTAATACGTTCCAATTCCGCCTCGCTCTCGACAGTGAATGCGAAGATTCCCTGCCCCATGGCATATTCGATTTCGGCCACTGTCTTGCCCACGCCGGCAAAGACGCAGGTCCGGGGATCACCGCCGGCGCCGGACACGCGGCGCAACTCGCCTTCACTGACAACGTCGAATCCGCTGCCAAGGTTGGCCAGGCAGCGCAAGACCGACGCGTTCGAATTGGCTTTGACGGAATAGCAGACCATGTGCGGCAACGGTGCCAAGGCACCATCGAGGGCTTGAAAGTGATGGGTCAACGTCTTTTGTGAATAGACGTAAAGAGGGGTCCCGTGCTCCTTGACCAGCGCTTCTATCGAAACATTTTCGCAATAAAGTTTTCCATTTACGTATCGAAACTCATGCATATAGATACCGTACTGTGGCCTCGCCGTTTTTCAAAGGGAATTCTCCATGACATTCCGCACCATTTGGCCTTAGACAATATACTGCTTCAGGGCTCCGCAAGTATTTTCGCCCGCTGCTGGTGATACTCATGCGGGGTGATCTTGTCCGCCTTGTATAGCTCCAACAAATCCGCCAACCGCTTCTCTTTGCTTTGCGCCGCGGTGAGTGCCCCTTTCGCCGCCGGAGCCGCCGAAGAAGGCTGGGCAACGGACGGGGCCGGCTTCCCGGTCTTGGGCGTGGAGGGGGCGGGCTGGGCCATTTTCTCGGGCCTGGCCGGGCCGGCTTTCGCGGGCGGATGAGAAGGCCCCTGGTGGGAGCAGGCGGCGCAAAGAACCAAGCCGGCCCCTCCGACCGCCATCAGCAACTTTTCAGTGGTTCGCATGGTCACTCTTTACCGGGAAACATGGCCGAAATCAATTTCTGCTTTTGGTTTTTTATTAAATACAATCGTTGCCACGACGACGGCCACGGATAATAGACCAAGCTCCGCACCATGATTCGCCGCACCTCGGCCCGCCGAACCTTGATCGTTCGCCCCGGCACCAGCACCTCGCCTTCGGCCAGCTTTTCCAAGGTCTTGGTCCCGATCAAAATCGGCCAGGCACAGGCGAGGCGCACCCGCAGGCACCGGCGCGGCAAGGCGTTGGTGTAAGCCCAACCGGCGGCCAGATGCGCCTCCGCTTTGGCGAGATACCCCTGATACAATGGATTAAACCTCGAGGCCGATGCGCTCGACAACAGGTCGGCCGGGGCTAATTCCACCTTCCGCAATTCCTCGAGAGGCAGGTAGCAGCGGCCCCGGCGCAGGTCCGCCGCTATATCGCGCAGGATATTCACCAACTGCAGACCTTTTCCAAACCGAATGCCCTGGGCCAGCATCCAGGCCGGCTCCACTTCTCTTTCCGAGAATAAATGGGCCAGGCATACCCGCGTCCAAAATTCGCCCACACACCCCGCCACCCGATACGTGTAATCGTCCAAGTCCGAATCGGTCTGCAGGCTGGCGATCTGCCGGGCACTGGCATCGCCGAAGCGGGTCAAATCCAACTCCTGCCCGCTGATAATGATGCCCAGCACCTGGCGGATCAATTCCCGGTCGGCCGCACCGCTTTGTTCGAGGCGGTCGAGTATCTCCTCGAGGCGCCGCAACAGGGCTTTCTCGGGCTCCTGTCCCCCACCCTCGATCCATCCAGTCAAGTCCAACCGCCCCTTGGCCTGCCCCAGAATCCGCGCCTGCAATTCGCCCAAGGCCGCCTGCCTTCGGCCCAACGCCACCAGTTCGGTGTCCGCAATCGTATCCGTCGCCCGGGCCAGCAGGTAGGCCAGCCCGATGGGCGGCCGTATGGAAGCAGGCAGAACTCGGAGCGTCAGATAAAAGGAACGCGAAACGCCCTTGAGCAGTTTGAGATAGGGCCGCAATGAATCCGCCGCCGTCGAGTTCATTTTGTCTTCAGGAACCAGATAATCCGTTTCCCGCAGTGTAGGGCGCACCGCCACCGGCGCGCAAGCACGCAAGGAATGGCAAGGAAGAACACGGACGAGCACGGACGGACAGGGACGGACACGGACGCAACGCTCCCACGCTCTCCACGCTCTCCATGCTCTCCACGCTCTCCACGCTCTCACGCTCATACCACCGCTGCCATGTGTTCGCAAAAGAATGCAAGACACCGAGCGTGGGATTCGATAGAATGACACCATGAAATCAAAAGAAAAAACTCAAGAAAACTTGCGGATTGTTCGCGGCCGGCCCTCCTGGCCCATCTCCGCCAGTGAAGTCGAAGGATTTCTGACCGAGACCGGAGGCCATTTGGGGCCGGTCACATTTGACCGGCGCGGCAAGAAGATTCAGCCCTACTCGATAGCACCCTGGGCGGAGGAGGAGATAGACGACAGCGTGCCGATGATTCTGCAGGTGTTGCGGGGCGATTTCTTTTGCCTGCCCTTTGGCGGGAACGACGCGCCCTTCCGGGGTGAGCGGCACCCGGTTCACGGCGAAACGGCCAACGCGCGGTGGAAATTCGAGTCCGCCTCCGACGAAGACGGTCATCATAGTGTGCACCTGAGCATGAACACCAAGATTCGCCCCGGCCGGGTTGATAAAACCATCCGGCTCGATGATGGCCAAAACACGATTTATTGCGAGCACGTGGTAAGCGGGATGAGCGGCCCGATGAGCCTGGGACACCACGCCATGATTAATTTCCCGGATGAGCCTGGAAGCGGGCGGGTATCGACCAGTCGATTTGTCCATGGCCAGGTAGTGCCGTGCCTGATGGAGCTGCCGGAAAACAGGGGTTATTCCTGTCTTAAACCGGGAGCCGTTTTTGAGTCGCTGGACCAGGTGCCTACGCTCTCCGGCGAACTGACGGACTTGAGCCGTTACCCGGCGCGGCGCGGATTCGAGGACCTGGTGATGCTGATCAGCGATCCGGAAGCCTCGTTTGCCTGGACGTCCGTCACGTTCCCCAAGTCCAGGTTTGCCTGGTTCGCCCTCAAAGATCCGCGCGTTTTGCGCCACACCATTTTTTGGATATCCAACGGGGGCCGGCATTTTCCGCCCTGGAGCGGACGCCACGTGAACGTGATGGGTCTGGAAGAAGTCACTTCGTATTTTCACTTCGGCCTGGCTGAGTCTGCGCGTAAGAATCCCTTGTCGGAGAAGGGCTACACGACCGCGGTTCGTCTGAATCCGAAACGGCCGCTGGCAGTTCGGTACATCATGGGCATCACCTCGATCCCGGCTGGGTTCGACCGGGTCGCCAGCATCGAACCGGGCGGCGGCAAGGGCCAGATCATCCTGCGTTCGGCCAGCGGCAAACGCGCCCAAGCCGCGGTTGACCTTGATTTTCTCCTTGCACAAAGCCCATAGCCCGGTTTGCCTTGGAGCCCATTGCAATTCATGCATGCGCTCCGTTTGACAATCGTTTACCTGGCGGTCGTTTTCCTGGGCGGCGCTTTGCTGGCGCCTTGGGCGTATCAGTTGGCGTCCTGGGGCGCCGCCCAGTCGCCCGCCTTGGAATGGCTGGCTAGGGAACCGTTTCATCGCTACGTTAACCGCGCCCTCCTGGTCTTGGCGGTGGCCGGTCTCTGGCCGTTCTTTCGCGGCCTGGGAGTGCGCCGGTGGTCGGACCTGGGGCTGGGGAGTTCATCGGGCCAATGGGGCCGGCTGGCGCTCGGTTTCGGATTGGGCCTGGGATCTCTGGCGGCGGTTGTTTTCGCGGCGGCCGCAGCCGGCGCGCGGCAATGGAATTGGGCCCATTCGGCGGCGGATTACGGTCGGCAATTGCTGGGCGCAATGCTGACGGCCATGGTTGTGGCGGTTCTGGAGGAAGTCCTGTTTCGCGGCGCGTTATTTGGCGCCCTGCGCAAGGGTTTCCGATGGCCGACGGCCCTGGTTGTGAGCAGCGCCTTTTATGCCCTGGTGCATTTTTTTCAGCGACCGGCATCGCCTTTGCCAATAAACTGGTCGTCGGGCTTCGTGGTATTGCCGGGCATGCTGCGCGGATTCATCGATTTGGAGCAGTTGGTGCCCGGCTTTTTGACTCTGACCCTGGCCGGCGGCCTGCTTGGTTACCTTTATCAAAAAAGCGGGACGCTCCACGCTTCCATTGGGCTACATGCGGGATGGATATTCTGGTTAAAATGGTACGGCTTCATTACGGAACCGGTTCCGGCGGCGAACACCTGGTTCTGGGGCACCGCCAAGTTGATCGATGGCTGGTTTGCCCTGATTGTGCTGGGCATGGTCGGATTGGTCTTGTGGCATTGGCGGCATTCCGCGCCGGCCGCGGCTGGGAACGTTGAACCCCCGGATAGGAGTCCTTCTCGAGACGATGAGCATGGCGAGAACGGTGGCTCGGGGCCGTCTCGAGCGGCTGACACCCGATAAGTCATGATCCGAACGCGGCTTGACCAGATGAAATGTTGGCTTGAAGCCGGGCTGGCGTTTTTCTATCCTGAGCGCTGTCAGATTTGCGGTGCCGAGCGCGCGACACCGGTGGAAGGTTATGTGGGCGCGCGCTGTTGGCGGCAGTTGCGGTTCATCCGGCCTCCGTTTTGCGCGCGCTGTGGACTGCCTTTTGAAGGGGATATCACCACGGCGTTCGAGTGCGGCAATTGCCGGGAGATCGAATTCAGTTTCAGCTCGGCGAGATCAGCCGTGGCGGCAAAGGGAGTGGCGCTGGAAGTAATCCACCGCTACAAATACCGGCGGGCGCTCTGGTTCGAGCCGTTCCTGGCCGATCTGTTGGTGCGACAGGCCAAGCCCGCCATCGAACGGGAAGAGTGGGACGTGATCGTGCCCGTCCCGTTGTATGCCGTGAAACAGAGAGAAAGAGAATTTAACCAGGCTCAAAGGCTCGCCTTGCGCCTCGGTGTGGCTGTGTCGATGCCGGTCGAATGGCGATGGCTGGCACGGGTCCAGCCTACACGGACGCAAACCCTGT
>JAMCZD010000264.1:2963-16785 GCA_023473405.1 Candidatus Omnitrophota bacterium | reverse complement strand
TTCAAGCAATCCCGCCCGCGATGCGATCGCCTGTTATCGTGAAGAGTCGGATGCCGCCGCCAAGGTGAATTGGCATTTGTCGGGAGGCGATATCGGCCAGTTGTTTCTTGCGCTCGATGGTATGACACGCGCCTATGCCTTGGTGCCGACGCCCGGGTTCAAGGCCGTGATCGAAACCGCGATTGCCCGGTATCACAAGTTGGACCTGGTCGGCATCGGAGCGCAGACACACGCCATGCTCTCGGCCACCACCGGCATCCTGCGCTGGTATGAGATGCAGCATCGCCCCGAGGACCTGGCCTTCGCGGAAGCGCTTTACCAGCAATATCGCGACCTGGCTATGACCGAGACCTACGAAAACTATAACTGGTTCAACAAACCCAAATGGACGGAAGGCTGCGCGGTAACTGACTCCTACATTCTTACCGTGAACCTTTGGCGGCTGACGGGACAGGCTCGATACCTCGAAGACGCCCACCTGATTCTGTTCAACGGTTTGCTGCCCGGCCAATTGCGCAACGGCGGATTCGGCACCTCGCCTTGCGTGGGCCCAGCCACAGGAATATGCCGAACCAAGGCCCGCTCCGAGGCGCCTTTCTGCTGCTCGATGCGTGGTGCCGAAGGGTTGGCCCGCGCGATTCAGTACAGTTATTTCATGGACAGGGACGCGGTTGTCCTCCCGTTCTATTCGGATAATACGGTAACGCTGCGTTTCCAGGATGGAACGTGCACGGTCCGTGAACAGACCGGTTACCCGCACCATGGCCAGGTGCGGCTGCAAGTCCTGGAAAGCCAGGTTTCACAAGAGAAAAAGCTGCGGTTTTTCCTGCCGCCCTGGGCCGTCCGAACCCGTCTTCAAAGACGCGTGAATGGGACGAAGGTCGAGCCGCGCTTCGCCGATTCTTTCGCGGAGACCGCGGTGCGCCTTGACACCGGCACTATCATCGAGGTTTCCTTCCAGCAGGAACGCGGACCACGCCCAGCATTGCATCCCGAGCAGGCGCACGGTGCTTGTCGATATTTCGATGGGCCGCTCTTGTTGGGTTCGGCAACCGAAAAAGCCGATGAACCGCTCGCACCGATCCTCGACACGTTCGCGCCGGGCGGTCCGGGAGGCGAGCCGTATGTATATTTTCCGAAGAAGCAGTCAACGCGGGCGGAGAACGTTGTGGTTACCAGAAAAGCCTCGAATCTAGCAACCGGGGCGCAGGTTTTTTGGCGCGATACGCCCACGGACAAACTGCCGCGCGACGTCGCCAGGTTGTTCAACGAGTTCAAACATGATCGAGCCTCGGCGATTTGCGGTTTTCTCTGGTCCAGCCCGCGTGAGGTGCGACAGGTCATTCTTCAATGGCCCGAATCGTTGGCAATGCCGAAGCCCGAAGAGGTTGCATTACGCTGGTTTGACGCCGGCGTCCTTTATAGCGCCGCGCCGCCGGGAATCATCGGTAACGGCCACCAATGGGTCTACACGCTAGGTAAAGCGACACAGGGCGCCGTGCTCGATAATCTTGTTCTCTCGGCGAAAACCGCCGATGCAAACCCGGATACTGTCGGAATTCCAGAGGTTGAGATTCTCGGCAACCCCTGATCTGCGCGCGGATTTGCTTGAAGTAAAAACCACGGATTGCACGGATCACGCGGATAATGGAAAACCAATCCGTGAAATCGGTGTAATCCGTGGTCCTTCTTATTGAAGTTACCGGAAACAAGGAGTAAAAGAAAACCACGGATTGCACGGATCACGCGGATAATGGAAAACCAATCCGTGAAATCGGTGTAATCCGTGGTCCTTCTTATTGAAGTTACCGGAAACAAGGAGTAAAAGAAAACCACGGATTGCACGGATCACGCGGATAATGGAAAACCAATCCGTGAAATCGGTGTGATCCGTGGTCCTTCTTATTGAAGTTACCGAAAACAAGGAGTGAAAGGAAACAAGTAATAACCATAGATTACGCGGATAATGGAAAACCAATCCGTGAAATCGGTGTGATCCGTGGTGAAATCACCTCATATGAAATACAGAGAAATAACACAGGAAATTATCGGCGCGGGCATGGCGGTTTTAAACGAGCTTAAGCCGGGTCTGGACGAAAAGCTGTACGAGAACGCCCTGGTTATGGAGCTTTTGGCGCGCGGACACACCGTGGATCAGCAGCGGGAATTTCCAGTATACTACCGTGGTCATTTTATCGGAAAGCTTGTCCCGGACCTCATCGTCGATGACAGAGTAATTGCCGATCCCAAGGTTACAACGGCGTTCAATGATTCCCACATCGCCCAAATGCTTGGTTACCTCAATATCACCGGCCTGGAGGTTGCGCTACTCCTTAACTTCAAGGAATCCACATTGAGCTGGAAACGAGTGGTAAAATGAAATCAGGAAGAAGCGGTTATTCAAGTAATAAATCCGTGAAATCGGTGTAATCCGTGGTAAATTTTATCGGAATCTGAGGTTATTATTTCCTGAGCATGGCGCAAGTCTGATTGCAATTGATCAAATCCATGGCATCCCAAGTAAACCATCCGTTTCCATGGATGCGAACCTCGACCCGGTTTGTTCCCGCATGTAAGGAAGTCACTGGAACCAGGAACTGCGCTGTGGCGGGGAACGCCAAATGGGCCGGATCGATTACTTGTATGCCCAAACCCTTAGGCAGGATTCTCTCCATCCGCCGGCCATTAACGATCGCTGCAACGAGGGTGTGGATTTTCTCATCCTGGTCGGCAGTGTGAATTCGCAGCCAAGCCGGTTTATTCGCTTGGCGATCGCTCAATTGGAACTCAAATAGCGCGGCGCTTTTGCCATCCAGCCGGTAAGGCAACAAGGTTGAGTCAGGGTGAATGGCGCGAGCCTTGCATGGCACAGGTGGCGCGGAACATGCGGTCATCCTCGGCGAGCGCAGCCTGCTCGATCGTCAGTAGCACCGGGTGTTGCTGGCCCTGCACCCGCTGCATCTCATTGCCACCCGACCACTCGACGATGCAGGGATGATTCCGATATTGTTTGACGATACTGCGAATAGTCTGATCGAGCTTGGCCAGGAACACGGGCTCGGTGAACGGGTATGGAGAGTAGCTCAGGGGGAATTCGTGGGATAGCATGATCCCTCGGGCGTCGGCCAATTCATACATCTCCTCGGACAAAGTCACTCCCCCACCCCAGAGCCTGAATGTGTTCATGCCAAGCCGCCCTGGCCAGTTCGATCAACCTCAAGCCCCGCTGAGGCATTCGGCCGAAGAGCGGGTCGGGCGGAATAAGGTTCGAGCCCATCATGCGAACCGGCTGCCCATTGACGAACAGGCGATAAGGATTAATGAAATTGGTTGGAGCACCTTCGACCTGGCCCCACCGAATCTCACGGACTCCGATGCGTGTTGTCTTGGTATCAAAGCACTGACCGCCGGCTTCTTTTAGAACTGCTTCAACGTCATAGAGCGGCTGTTCGCCTTGCCCGTTCGGCCACCACAGCGCGGGATTATCCAAGGTCAATTCCGCTTCAACATAGTTGGTTCCAAGCTTCAACGAGGCATTGACCACTTTCGACACATCGGAGCCATGCCCGCGCAGCCGGACCTCGAATCGCGCGGCAACCGCGGAATCACTCTGAATCTCGGCGCGGCAACGCACCGCCGCCTTCCGGTAGTGACCGCTGAGCCTGCTTTGAACCTGTAGCCAGGAGATTCTGGCCTGGCCGGTCATTTCCAGGTAAACGTTTTTCCAGATTCCCAGCGTCCATATATTCACGCCCCAATCGAAACCCCAGTTAGTCGCGCTCTTCAGGTCTTTGAGGCTTCGGAGCATCTTATGCTGGCCATTGCCGAAGAAGTCCTCACCCTTTCCGCTCAGATCTCCGTCTGCCGCCTTCAGCGGATGAACAAGGGCTTCAGGCATACGGCTTATTCTGACGGCCAGGCGATTTGTGACGTCGGGTTGGATTGCCGAGGTGACGTCGAACCAGAAACGGCGGAACATGCCGGCATTGCGTCCAATCCACTTGCCGTTGAGCCACACCTGGCAGTCGAAATCGACGCCATCGAACACGAGCGTTATACGGTTGCCTGCAAAGCGGGGCGGCAGGGTGAAGTCCTTCCGGTACCACTAGTCCTTTTGGGCCACTTCATACAGACGCGGATCACCCGCGCCGTACCACAACGACCCAAGCAGGTGTGCAGTCTCCAAATCGGCTTGAATGTTGCCTGGAACGACGGCCGGCTGGTATCGCAACGCGCCGTTGGCGCTGCGACTATCCAGGACAGCAAAACTAACCAGATTGACGCACTTTGGAAGATTCTTGTCTCACACCCTGTTCTATGTGCCCTGCCTCTCGCATATTGACGAAGGGCATCAACGGCGGATAGGGTCCATCGGATGAAGCGCGCGAAGACCTGGTTTGTTTTCGGATTAGGATTTTGGCTGGTTGGCAGCACCTTGGTCATCGGCCTTTTGAACCTTCCGAACAAAACCAAAAGGGCGGTGGTGGGCATGGGTTGTGGCCTGATACTTTTCTGGATCCTGCTCGGAGGCGGCCTGATGTATCGGTTTCGGGACGTCATCAGGCGACGGGTACTGGGACTTCGCCTGAGCTGGAGGCTAACGTTCATCCTATTTGCGACCGTCCTCGCCTTAATCGAGGAGGCCATCACGACCACCATGACAAACCTGGCGCCATGGTTCGGAGTAGCGGTGGGACAGGCCTACATCACCGCCTCGGCAAATTACCTGGACGTGGTCGCATTTCACAGCGTGGTGCTCTTCCTGCCGATGTTTATAGCCTGGGCCTATTTGCTGATCCGCTACGATTTCAGCGCTTTCGAAGCCTTCCTTCTGTTCGGAATCACCGGGACATTGGCGGAATCTCACCGGCTGCAAGACTTGCTCGGGTTCGGCTTATGGATATTCGTATACGGCCTAATGGTATATCTGCCGGCTTATTCAGTCCCGCAACGCCCGCGGGCGGTGGCGCCCCGATGGTGGCATTACCCGTTGGCGGTTCTGTTGCCCTTTCTATTTCTTCTCCTTATTCCAACGGGGCTTGTCGTGAACTGGCTTTTCCCGGGGCACCCCGGGATACATTTTCCGCCTATCCGGTAGGGGGCGTGGAGCGTGAGAGCGTGGGGAGCGTGGGGAGCGTGTGACCGAATTATGATTTCTGATTTGTGATTTATGATTTTTGATTTACGAATTCAGATCAGTCATTGGTTATCGGATTCGCAGCGGACACGCCGTTTCCGGCCTCACCCCTGGAGATTTACTCCCCAGACTGTGGGATAGGGAACACTTCGGGCTAGCCTTGAGCCGCATGATCGTTTAATGATTCATTTCAACCTGATCCAATGAAAGGCAAAGGCAAAATGAATCGACGTGAGTTTATCAGGAAAAGCGGCGCCGCCCTATTGATTCCGGCGGCCTGGCCGGGGAGGGCTTTCGGTATTGATCCAGGTCATGCGCCCAGGATTACGTGGCATCGTCATGAACCTTCTCGATTGTTCGACCGTGTCGCTATCGACGACCAACCCTTGATAGAATCCGAACAAGGCATAGGGGTATTCGACGGGTTTTGCCGGCTCATCGAGGGCGATGCGCTCGGGCCGGAGGTCTTGCTTGGCAGGGAAGGATCGGGGCGTGAATGCGGTCCTGCCCGGTTAACGCTGGTTCACCAATTGCATGGATCGAACGGGGGTTCGACGGAAGACATACTCGAGGCAACGCTTGCCATAGAAAACCGTTCCGAGCGGGCATGCGAGGTGTTCGCCGGTTTTCTGACCGGCGTCCGTCCCTGCGCCAAAGCGGCGGACCAAAATATTTATGTGCCCGTTTCCGCCGCCGGCCTGGGCGATCCCGCCGGGGACAGGGGCAGCCGGTTAAAGGATTGCCATCAGACTATTGGGCTGGACGGATTTCTGGCGCACTACCTTGAGGTGCGGTCCAGCGATCCCCGCCATTCGACGACTCGCGCACCGCTACTGGCGCCGGTGGTGGATATTTTCTCGGATACCGGTCCTTGCCGGGTTGCCCTTTTTGGTACTTCCACCGAACCGGCATTCTTTCAGGCGCTTGAAGGGAAGTCCGCGCAGGCATGGCGGACGGGGCGTCGCCTGCGACTCGGATCGGGCGAAACGCAAGTGCTGAAGGCATTTCTCTTTCTGCATATGGGCGATGCCACCGAGGCGTGGAAGGCATTTCATCAGTTCGGTCATCATGAGGACTTTACCGTTCCAACGTGGCCGCGCGAGGTTCCCGTGCACTACTTTGATTTCCTTTCGCCGTCCGAATCTGGCGGCCATCGCGGCGGCGGTTATGATCTCGATTTGGAGCACTTCGGCGAGTTCCACGTCGGCATGGCCACGCAACACGGTTATTATCTGAGCTATGGTGATTTTGTGCATCCCGACCGGAAAGAGTGGCTTGCCATGCCCAACGATCCCGCGGGACCAGTGAAGATGACATTGGAGAAGATCAAAGCCCGGGTCGATGCGAGTCGAAAGGCGGGGGTTCATCCCGCGATCTACATGCATTTCACCATTCTTGATGAAGGATCGCCTCTGTTTGCGTCAATGAAGGACTCAGTCCAGGTGGATGCGGCCGGCAATCCAACCCGTTTTGGATGGAGGGGGCCGGACGTGATCAAGCAGACTTGGAAAATGTCCACCGCTTCACCTCGATGGCGCGCACATCTTGTCCAGCAAGCCCAGTGGATCATGGAATTGTTTGATCCGGACGCGATTGTGCTTGATGAAACGTTCACGTCCTCGGGTTGGGACTATCACCGGGACCATGGCGGTCCTCTATCCCAAGGCGGCATGGAATTGATGCGGAAACTCCGCGGCGCGGTGCGCGCGTTCGGGCCTGAGAAGGCCCTTTTTGCGAGTGATTGTTCAATGGGCAACTTCTGTCTTTGGGGCGATGGGGAGGCTGGGGACCACTGCTACGACCGCTTGCTGGGCCACGAACTATACCGCAAACCGCCTATTCGCTACATGGCGGCGCTGGGTGACAAGGCATGGCTTCCGTGCGCCTGGCTCTATAAGTCGCTCTGGTCGGCGCAAGTGGATTTGGCGCGGAAGGTCGGTGCGGCCGTTGGGGTTACCAACGGTTGGGGGGACGGCTTTGGTCTGGTTCGATTGCCTGTAGCGGTCAAGGACCAAATGCTACATGACATCCAATCGCTGAGGCGACACTGAGTGGAATCAAACACCCATTGCGGCAGCACCCCTGACAATTTCAAAATACGCGCTAATTATGCGGCTTCCTCAGCCAAATCATGCCTGAGTTTTGACCGGCATAGGCGCCGGTCTCGTAGTCAATGCCCTTCGTGATACCGCTTCCGGTGGCTCCTGTGAACCGTCCGATGCCGTCGGTGATGATCCATACGCCGGTGCCGTAATAAGGAGGCGGTAAAGGTTGTCCGGTCTTGTCGAGCGGCACCACTGTTGCGCCTCGGAAATCGTCCGTGAACCAGTCACCCTCTTCGAAATGAATGGTGCTGCTGCCGACCCAGGGGAGGATAAAGGCACTCCTTTTGTTTTTGAAATCAACAAGAACAGGCGCACCGATGTGGATGTTGATATCGGCGCTGATCTTCCCTAGGCGATCGGCGATGCCGGTTGCTTTTATGACCGCGTCCATACTGCCGTCATTGTGGCTTGTTGATTCTACCACTGCCCCTTCCCAACTATCCACATAATGAAGTGCGATAGCCGAATTCACCGAAGTCTCGGCCAGGCTAATGGAGGTGCAACAGAGCGCGAAAACGGCCATTTTCGCCAGAAGATTTACAAACGGAACATTGATTTGGGGCTTATTCATACTTAAATATTCGGTAGAAGCATCGTTGAGCTTCAGATTCATCACGGAGATGAGGTTTGGTGTCTGTTGCTTAGCGCTTGTTCCGCCGGGTTAGCTGCCAAATTACCCGGGCCGCGCCAGCATTCATACTCTCTGCCGATAAGGTTGCGGTCTTGATTTAGATATGATTTTCGCGAATATTCGGCAGGCTGTCAAGGTGATTGGTTCTAAGTTGACTCATTCAATTCCGGGTAGAGCTTGGCCAGGCATTCCTGGCACAGGCCATGACTGAACTGAACCTCGGAGTGCTGTTGGATGTAGGCCTCGAGTTGGTTCCAGCAACCTTTATCGTCTCGGATTTTTTTGCAGGAGGCGCAGATGGGCAGCAAACCGCTCAGCGTTTTCACCTTGTCAAGGGCACTCTTGAGCTCGGCGATTTGCTGGTCGCGTTCAGCCTCGGCTGCTTTGCGGGCGGTGATGTCTTGTTCGATGGCGAGGTAGTGGGTAATTTCACCGCCGGTTCCGCGGATGGGGGTTATGTTGACGCTTTCCCAGAACAACTCGCCGTTTTTTCTTCGATTCTGTAATTCACCTTGCCACTCGCGGCCTTCGATAATCGTCTTCCACAACTCCTGGTATTTTTCCGGTGGAGTCACGCACGATTTGAGAATGCGCGGATTTCTGCCCAACACCTCATGTTCCAGGTAACCGCTTACCTGGACAAACTTGGCATTGACGTATTCGATATTGCCGGTTGGATCGGTGACGACGATGGAATGCGGATGCTGTTCTGCCACGCGTTTGAATTGGTCCCCCATTTCCTCCGCACGACGGCCCTCGGTTAAGTCGACCAACATGGCCACTGAGCCTTGGAAGGCACAGTCCCGGCCAAGCAATCGCTTGAGTTTAACCTCGAAAACGCGCCTTCCGCGGCACGTCTCGAAAACCTTTTCAAACGAAGCGTCAGACTTCGCCCCTGAAATGTGGTCCTCAAGTTCCCTTCGCAAGCAAAGAAGTATATCCCGGGCCGGGGCCTTGGCATGCAGTAGCACTTCCGACTGATGTGAACCGTAAAGCAATTCCAAGGCCGCCGGGTTCAACTTGCTGATCCGGTTTTCCGTGTCAAACAAGATGACCGGAACGGCCAGAGCTTGAAACAGGCTTACATACACGTTTTCCTCAACCCAAGTTTGCATAGTTCATACAAACACCGAACGGGAAACGCAAGTCACGAAGGACCCTTAGTGCACGGCAGCTTCAACTCCTGCGACCGGTTTCCTTAAACAAAGGCGTGTCCTGGACACATCCACCGGCGATAAAGTTCATGATGGAATGCCGCGTTCGGACAAATTTCGCCTTCTACTTCGCATCGAGCACATCTCCCTGCCTTCAGTGGACACCGGCAAAGGTGCCCATAATCCTTGTCGCCGTTTCGATGATACGATTTTCTACTGACAAACAGCATCATCCATACCAAGCGAAGGCGAGCGGTTGTGTGGACAGTTGCATGTCATTGTTGATGAAGGAGTTACAGAACCCTGCTGAAGGACCGCTGTTTTTCCCGGCCTGGATCTTAGTGTAAAGAATACCTACACAACGCGGCCCGGCACTGGCCCGCCTCAAAGCAAGTAGCGCTTTAGCAAGATCTTACAAGCGGCCTGGTGGTAATGTAAACTAATCCGACACTATCTCACGCGAATGAGGATGGCGTCAGCGCCAGGAAGAGCCAGTTGAAGCCCCGACCCAATTAACTGGCGAGCGTCGAGGTCCGAGGATACGAGTGTCGAGGGCTCACCGGCCTTCGACGGTCCCAGGACCCACCGGGTGGCGGAGCTGAGGTGAGGCAACGGATGAGGGAGCATTTCCGGGTGCAAAACGCAGGTAACATCCTTCGAGTTCTGATCAAGGTTGGCCAACATTAGGTAAGCCTCACATGGGCGGCTGTAGACAGCCGAGGCACACCGATGGTCCGACATACTGACGGCTTGGTTCCGCCAGCCCGCAAACTGGCAGGACTCGAGGTTGCCGATTGGTTTAAGCAACGGGAGCAGATCGAAGGTTTCGTTGCTGGCGGGCCAAGGAGTTACGCCGCCGAGAAAGGCCTCGAGGGCGAACACCCGGTGGAGCCGCCGTGGCGCCTGGGGGTCGATCGTCCCATAACTGATCACGCCTCGAGTTCGGGCGCCGGCCAGGGACCACTCGAGGGGCAGGTCTTCGAGGTCGGGGGCGCGGTCTGTCCATTTCCCATAGCCCCATTCTGTGGCAACAACGTAATTGGCGAAATTCTCGGTGGCGAACATGGGTGTGGTGGTATTATGGATGATGACCAGGCCGTTCGGCCCGACCCGGTTGCGGGTCCATTCCATCAAGTCCAAAAGTTCATCGACGTCCCAATGACCTTGAGCCGCGGCATGGGGGTCCCGCTTGCCTTCGTGGAGGGGATTGTAACAAAGCAGCGCGACGTTCCAGTCGAAATAAACGCCGTCCAACGGATGATTTTTCAGCACCCGGTCGATGGAGATTTTCAAGAAACCAAGCCAGCCGGACCGCAGGCACATCTGGGCGCCGAACTCGCTCTGGCCGCGGAAGAAATTGTGTTGCAGATCGCCCTTGCGGTTTTTCCGTCCCCATTCCGAACCGTGTTCCTGGAATTCCCTGGTGCTGGGGTGGAGTTCTTTATCCGAGAAGTAAGTGGCGGTCCGAATGCCGGCCTGGCGGCACTCCCTCAGGACTTGGTCATAGCGGTCCATGTCCGGGTAAGGCGGGTATGAACCGTCCCGCCAGAACAAGCCGTCCTCATAATAATCGCCGTCATTATGGCAGTGAACCGTTTGGATGCCTTTCCGCGCCCAACGCTGGATTTCCTCTGCCGTGACCCAGTTGCCCCGATTGCGATTGAACGAGGTATGCAGCCACGGCCGATGGGCATGCCCTTCGAGGATTGGGACGGCCACGTAGAAATCATAGATGCATGCATTCGTCATCAGCACCGTCGAGTTGGTGCTCGAGAACGGGGAGATGGACAACGCCAAGCCGGACGGAATCGGGCTGGGCTCGAGCAGGCACTGGCCCTGGCCGCGGTGTGAGGTGAGTTGCAGGTCCCATTGCGAAAGGTCGGAACTCACAAACCATTCCAATCCCTCGACCCCGCGGTCCACAAAGATCATGGAACGTGGTATGTAAGGCGTCCGGAGGGATTGATCAGGAGGCTGTCCCGGGCGCAGCTTACCCCATCGATTGCTCCCGAACGAGAACGGCGGGGCACCTTCATCTTCCGTGATCCCTTCCCGGTATCCATATTTGGAAAGGCTGGGAGCCAGGACGGTTGAGAACGGGCACAACTCACGCACTCGAAAGCCGTCGGACGGAAAGCGGAACTCCTTATGAATCTTAACGTAGCCCCATCGGTACTCGAAAGTAGTCTTCACCCGCAGGTCCGAGGGACGGCCTTGAGCGTCCACCAGGGCACACTCGACGGTCACCAATTCGTTTAATCCAATGCGGCGATGCGTGATTGCCGGCGCCGAATCCAGCAAGTCGCTGAGAACAGCGCCTCTTTCGTCCCGAATTCGAGTTTCGATCGGACGGACCAGCAGGTTGGCAGACCTGGTTGGCAGACCGACCGTGCGCGAGCGTGATCCGGCTAATAGCGCCGCCTTGCTTCAGGCTATGCTCGATGGTGTAGAACGGAGTGCGAAGGGCGAGAACGCCGGCTGTCTCATCCCGATGGACAGAATAAGCTTGCGGCCAGGCGCTGTTGGTTTGGGCCCTGGATTCGGCAACCGCCAGACCAAGCACCGCGGAAACGAACCAAGTGAGACACACCCCCCGTCTGGGGAGTAAAGCTAATACTCTGTTCTTGAGGAGGCTGCGTTCAGCCTGAGATGACGCGGACGTTTTCATTCTATGGAACTGGCAATGCCCTTTTCGTTTTTGATTCGCAAAAAGGCTCTCAGGACGGCACCCCCCCGTCAAGGCCAAGGCGCAGCAGCGTCCGCCCTGCCAGAAAAGGCAGGGCCGAACCGCTGCTCTGCCCAGTTGTAGTGCGACGCCGGATGGCCGGCCCGAAAAGAAAAGCGCCGTCCACGCTTCGCTCTGCCGGCGCAGTCCACATTCAGTCAGGGCCAGATGCAACCCAGCCCCACCCTGGCACCTCTACACAGGCTCATTTCTCCGATTTTTAACTGGCAGCTTTTGCCAGATCGGCGCTGTGTTTGTGAATCTTTTGAATTGCTTCGACGATGTGGTCCATGTCACCGCGGTCGGCCAGGAGCACGCTTTGGTACATGGCGACCGTGGTATCGCATACCTGACGGTTGCCTTTGAGCTCATGGAAGCTATCGCGGTAGGCCTTTAGCCGGTCGGGGCTGAAGAGGCGCTTGAAGCCGCGCGAGTTAATCGCCTCATCGAGCAGGCCGTCATAATATTGCTCCTCGTAGCCGCCGCCGAAGGGGATGCCTTCGGCATTGAGCGCCTGGATGAATTTACCGCGGGATAGCCCGTGGAACTGCTGGGCGTCATAGCGGAGCGGGTAGAGGTGCCATACGGCCCGGCTGTTTTCGGGCAACCGCACCGGTTGAATGCCGGGAATCTGTCTTAATTGCGCGGTCAAGTAGTCTGCGTTTTCGCGCCGGACCTCGGTTTCCCGCACCAACTTATCGAACTGCTGCATGAGGATGACGGCTTGGAACTGCTGCATCCGGTAATTGCTGCCCCGGGTGAAATACGGGCGGTCACCTTTGAAATTGCCACAGGCGCGCCCGCAATTGTGGAAGGAATTGCACCGGTCCAGCAGATCATCGCTGTTGCTGGTGACGGCACCGCCTTCGCCGGCGGGGAGATGCTTTGAGTTTTGGAAGCTAAAGCAGCCGAGATCGCCAAGCACGCCGCATTTCTTCCCCTTGTATTCGGCCAGCCAGGCTTGGCAGGCATCCTCGATGACGGCAAGCTGGTGCCGTCGGGCGATGTCGTTGATGGGGTCCATGTCGCAAGGCATACCGTAGATATGCACCGGCAGAATGGCGCGGGTCCGGTCAGTGATTCGGCTTTCGATTGAAGCCGGGTCCATGGTAAGCGTGGCGGGATCGGTATCGGCAAATACCGGGAGGGCCTTGTTGATCAGGACGGCATTATAGGTGGCAATGAACGTAAAGGGTGAAACGATGACCTCGTCGCCGGCGTCCACGCCCATGACATGCAGGCTAACCAGCAACGCCGTGGTGCCGCTGGCGGTGGCCAGACACCGTTTGGCACCCAGCAGCTTCGCATAGGCAGTCTCGAATTCCGCCACGTGCTCGCCGGCACCGCGGAACCAATGTCCGCTGCGCAACACATCGAGAACTGCAGCTTCCCATGACTGCCGCCACGTCGGCCAGGGAGGCCAGCCTCCCGTATGCACCGGTGTGCCGCCAAGCAAGGCCGGTTTGTCTGCCTCGGCCGCGAACACCGAGGGCGCCTGGTTTGAGCTCAACCAAGTGAGGGCAGCTGAACCAGCCGCCGCATGCCGGATGAACCCGCGTCGTGTCAGATAATTTTTCATATGATCCTACCTCCATTTGATTTGGGGAATTCCGGCCGAATAGTTGAACGCCATTTTCCAGCCATCCGGAGGCCGAGTGCCGGCCTGCCCCCATGAGGCGCCCGATCGCATCGCAGCTTTTCAGCAATACGCATGCTCAGAACGCCAAAACAATGCATTCGCCCGCCCTGCCCGAGCCTTCGGCATCCGACTGCTACTTTTGGCATTAACGGTGTCATGATGGCCTTTCCTGGAATTGTGGCGACATGCTAGCAATTAGCGGGCGAAATACAACAGCAAAGTGGAAGGCGGACCTGGGAACGTCTTGGCGCTTCTTATTCCGTGCAACTTCCGGGTAGTGTTTCATCGTGCCGACTAGCTTTCCGCGCGCCGTTTGCCTTGATTTCGAGGGTTTATGTCCGAACCGGTTTCAGCGCATCAGGCTCTTGCCAAACGATCTTTCCAGCCACGATAGTCGCTATCGCTTTCCCCCGCAACCGCCATCCGTAAAA
>JAMCZD010000264.1:0-2953 GCA_023473405.1 Candidatus Omnitrophota bacterium | reverse complement strand
TCTTGGCGCTTCTTATTCCGTGCAACTTCCGGGTAGTGTTTCATCGTGCCGACTAGCTTTCCGCGCGCCACACCGTTTCCGGAAGCCATCGCGGCTTTGACATTCTCCACGCCGCAACCGCATCACACCTCGGCGCGACGGAATTTCTAACGTTCGACGCCAACCAGCGCAATCTGGCCCGAGCCGAGGGGATGCGGGTGAAGCCGTGATCGGCGCGCAAAGGCAGGAATAGCCACTAGGCACATCCGTGGAGGAATTCGCAGAGGATGTATACAGAGTTGTTGAGAATTCCAACATTGGAATCCCTGAAGACGGTCTCTGAGCACAGGGAAAAATTCCTTCACCGACTGCTGATCCTGCTAAGCTTTGAAAAGTCCTTGGGAGTGACTTCGAAGACTTTCGACGTTATGACCGAGCGCGAGCGCATTTTGTGCGAATCGCGAATTCTCACAGACATTCGCCCGGTTTTCGGGAAACCATCTGACCGACCAACTGCGGCAATCATCGTCCACAATCTGAAAATCATTTACCACCAGGATGGCGAACACCACGAGTTTTATGTCGCTCTGGACGGTGAAGACATTAGAACGTTAAAAGGCGTGCTGGAGAGAGCAGAGAAGAAGGAGCAAAGTCTGCAGTCGTTGATGGGTGAGACGGGAGTTTCCTGTCTTAAGGAGCCTTGACATGCTTATAAATCAAAACTATTTAACAACCAGTGATGCTCTAGATCCTGGCCAGCAAGAAAACGCGCGACAGTCCGGTTCCGCTCCCGGCTTCTACTTTTCGACCCGGCAAACCCGAAAATCATACCCCGGGACCGTTTCTTTGACGTAACAGGTCAGGGAAAATGGCTCTGTCGAGGCGGAAAAAGGCATCCAAAGCGGTCGAAGCCGGCCAAATGCACACTGTAACAGGGCGTTTGACGCACGGACACGCCGACAGACTGCCGGAATGCAACCACCGTCTGCCGGGAAGGCGCCCGTTTTGCGACTGCTATGCACTGGCGCGGACGGCATGTGCGGGTAACCGCCCCGCCTTCCTGGTTTGATCCTGACCGACGAGGCGCCTGCCGTTTGGCTGAACGGCCAGGATGATGCGGGGCATGGGCCTGGCAGCGTGGGAAGCGGGAACCTGCCCGGTTGACGGCTGGAAAGGCGGCTACCTTGCCGGGGGGAGTTGACCGAGTTGGACCGCCTTCAGTTTCGCTTCGTCAAGCGACTTTGACCAAGCCTGGAAAATTCTGATTTGGGGTAGCCTTGTTGTAGGAAGGCTGTTCCCGTGCACGCAAAACGCGAAAAACCATTGACTTGCCAGGGCTTTTTTGAGGTTGGAGCGGGTGATGGGAATCGAACCCACGTGGCCAGCTTGGAAGGCTGGAGCTCTACCATTGAGCTACACCCGCACGGCAGCAGGCATCATAATCAGCGCGCTTGCGTTGTCAATACGCCTCTGTATATGCTCCGGCTTGCATGAACTCGTTGCTCCTGACGGGCGGGCGCGTGATCGATCCCGCCAACCATTTCGATGCCGTGGCGGACGTGCTTGTTCTGGACGGGAAGATCGCCGCGGTCGAGCCCGGCGCCGGGATGCGCGCGGGGCGCGAGGTGCCGCGGTTTGATGCGGCAGGGCTGGTTGTTTGCCCGGGCTTGATCGACATGCACGTTCACTTGCGAGAGCCAGGCCAAACGCCCAAGGAAACGATCGCCACCGGGACAGCGGCTGCCGCGCGGGGCGGGTTTACATCGGTGGTCAGCATGCCCAACACCTCGCCCGCGGTGGAAAATGCGGGCGCGGTGGCGCTGATTCACGAAAAGGCCGCTCGTGATGGGATCGTCAACGTCCTGGTCGCCGGCGCGATCACTAAGAATCTGGCCGGCGAGGAACTGGCACCCATTGGGTCGCTCAAGCAGGCGGGGGTGGTGGCGATTACCGACGATGGTCGTTGCGTGCAAAACAACGAGATCATGCGCCGCGCCATGGAATACTCCCGGATGTTCGACCTGCCGGTGCTGGACCATTGCGAGGACTATTCGCTGGTTAGCGACGGGGTGATGAACGAAGGCTACTGGAGTACGGTGCTTGGCTTGCGCGGCTGGCCGGCGGCGGGGGAGGAAATGATGATCGCCCGCGATATCGTCCTGGCCGAGTTCACCCGTGCCCGTGTCCACTGCCTGCACGTCACCACCTCCGGCGGTGTTCGCCTGCTGCGCGCCGCCAGGGAGCGCGGAATTCCCATTTCGGGCGAGACTTGCCCGCATTATTTCACCCTTACTGACGCCACAGTAGCCGGGAGCGACGCCTTTTGGGAAAAGGATGGCCGCGGTCTGCTCGAGTTATTTCCGCGTTCGGAAGAGCCGCCGTGGTGGCCGGTTTATCACACCAATTTTAAGATGAATCCACCGTTGCGCTCCGCGCAGGACAGGGAAGCCGTTCTGACCGCGCTCCAAGATGGCACCCTGGAGGTCATCACCAGCGATCATGCACCGCACAGCAATTACGAGAAGGAGGTGGAGTTCGATTACGCACCCTTCGGGATCACGGGCCTCGAGACCGAGTTGGCGCTGGCTATTCAGCAACTGGTTCATTCGGGGCGCATGGGGTTGTCCAGCGTCATCGCCAAATTCACGGTCGGTCCGGCCTGTCTCCTGGGATTAAACAAGGGCACATTGAATGCCGGGGCGGACGCGGACCTAACGGTGCTGGACCCGGAGCGCGCGTGGGTTTTTGATCCGGCACGAACGGCCAGCAAATCCCTCAACAGCCCCTTTTACGGATGGCGGTTGCGGGGGAAAGCGATAGCGACTATCGTGGCTGGAAAGATCGTTTGGCAAGAGCCTGATGCGCTGAAACCGGTTCGGACATAAACCCTCGAAATCAAGGCAAACGGCGCGTCGGCGAAACCGCCAAGCCCATATTCGACTGATGCAAGCAATTCTAGCCCTGGAAGACGGAA
>JAMCZD010000386.1:2901-3226 GCA_023473405.1 Candidatus Omnitrophota bacterium | reverse complement strand
CGGGCGCGACGTCATGACCTTGCAAGTGGCCAACGGGGTCCGCCAGAAACTCGTGGCCTTCAAATTGACCGCCAAAGCCCCCCCGCCCCGGCCCGGCTATGCGATTTGGAATGTCGACTCCACACCGGCCAAGATCGGCCAAGTCGTCAGCGGTTCCCAGAGTCCCTCGTTGGGCATCGGGATTGGCATGGGATACGTTACCCCTGATTATGCCCGAACCGGGACCACTATCGCCATCGAGATTCGCGGCAATCGGGTTGCCGCGGAGATCGTGCCCAAACCCATTTATCGCTCAGTCACTTGAACCATGGCCATTAATCTCTAT
>JAMCZD010000386.1:0-2891 GCA_023473405.1 Candidatus Omnitrophota bacterium | reverse complement strand
GATCTACGATTCTCCCGGTCGCACGAATGGGTGCGCCTGACCGACAACGTCGCAACGATCGGCATTACCGACCACGCGCAGCGTGAATTGACGGACATAGTGTTCATCGAACTGCCCGAGATTGGACGCTCACTGGCCGCCGGCGAGGCCTGCGCAATCATCGAATCCGTCAAGACCGCCAGCGACGTTTACTCGCCGTTAAGCGGCACCGTGGTGGAGGTGAACCAAGCCGCCGTGGACAAACCGGCGCTGGTCAACAGCGACCCGTATGGTCAAGGCTGGTTGATCAAGCTCAAGTTGAGCCGGCCGGCCGAGCTAAGCTCGCTGCTATCACCCACCGATTACCTCGCTCTCGTTCAACCGGAAACCCAGGGACGGGAGTAAATTCGAGTGCGAGCCTCTCCCGATCCCAACCCGCCCAGGCCGGCCAGGCCAGGAGGGCCTTTGAATTGCATTACCAGCTTGACCGGCGTCCGCAAGATGAGTATATCGAGGTTGAGAATGCAACCCATGTCAAAGACAAACCCGGACAGCACTATGACAAAGCGTGACTTGGTAATTCGGATCAGCAACGATACCAACTTGGTGCAGCAGAAGGTGTTGGAGGTAGTTCAGAAGACCTTCGACTACATCTCTGATGCCCTTGCAGACGGCAAAAAAATTGAACTCCGCAACTTCGGCGTGTTCGAAGTCAAGGTGCGCAAGCCACGAGTAGGGCGCAACCCAAATGCACCAGAAACCGACGTCCGAATTCCGCCTCGCGCAGTGGTGAAATTCAAGGCCGGCAAGGAAATGCGCGAAGCGGTCCTCAAGCTGAGTCCCAAGGAGCTTCGTGCGATGAAAAACGGAAGGAAGAGTAACGTTAAAGTCCTCTGAGCATCCCATTCCAAGGGACTCCTTACACTCAGTTCAGTTTCGGAATTCCTGCTTGGATTTCTGAGGCCAATAGTTACATGGAGCGATTGCCTGGTTTTCGTGATTTTTACCCCGAACCGTTGCCGCACTCCGACGTTTGGAGCGCGGATGTCCGCAATTATCTCTTCGACAAATGGCGAAACACCGCCCGGGCCTTCGGCTTTCGCGAATACGACGGGCCGCCGCTCGAGCCACTCGATCTCTATACGCTCAAGAGCGGCGAGGAAATTGTTGGCCAACTCTATAATTTCATCGACAAAGGCAATCGCGCCGTGGCCTTGCGCCCGGAGATGACCCCCACCCTGGCTCGCCTCGTGGGCGCCCATGAGCGCCATTACAAAAAACCTGTCAAATGGTTTTCCATCCCCCAGCTCTTCCGCTATGAACGGCAGCAAAAAGGCCGCTTGCGTGAGCATTTCCAGTTCAATGCCGATTTGCTGGGGGAAACGGACCCGGCGGCAGACGCCGAATTGATCGCCCTCTTGATTTCCCTGCTCCAGGCCTGCGGACTGACTCCGAGCGACTTCGTCATTCGCCTCAGCAGCCGCAATGCTTGGCACGATTATTTTGCCCGAAGCAGCGCCGATCCCGCCCGCGAATACGAGTTCTACCAGGTCATCGACAAGCTCGAGCGCGCAACTCCCGACGAAAGCGAGGCCAAACTGGCTGCCCTGGGACTCTCACTCGACGCTGTCCGCCATTTCATCGAGGCCGGCCAGCCTACCCCGGAATTGTCCACTATCATTCAAGACCTTTCCGCTCGCGGCTTGGCCGAGTTCGTCAAGATCGATTATAACGTCATCCGTGGCCTGGCTTACTACACCGGTCCGGTCTTCGAGGCCTTCGACCGCCAAGGCCAGTTCCGCGCCATCGCCGGCGGGGGACGATATGATCACCTCGTCGGCCTCATCACCGGCGGAAAGGTCCAGTTGCCTGCCGCCGGATTCGGCCTCGGCGATGTGGTGTTAACCGAGATCATTACCCAGCGCCGGCTCCTCCCAAAGTTGGAAGCACGACTCGATGCCTTCTGCTTGATCGAAGACGAATCCATTCGCCGCGATTCACTGCGCTTGATCCACGAACTACGCCAAGCCGGTTGCGCCGTCGATTTCCCCCTGGCTCCCCTGAAATCGGACAAACAGTTCAAACGCGCCCTCGATTCTCATGCCGCCTATACCCTTCGACTCGAACGATCCACCCACGGCGAGATCTCCGTTCGAATCAAAAATCTCCGCACCCGCGAGGAAAACGTCGCCTCCCCCGCCGAAGTCCTCCCCCTCTTGCGTTTACCATGATGCACTGGCGCGCGAATTGCGAAAACTTGGTTTGAAAGTGGAGTGTCATAAGCCGATTATGAGTCCATTATGACGGCATCGTCGTGGGTGATTTTTCGGCGGACATACTGGTCGAAGGCATAGTGCTTTTGGAATTGAATGCCAACCAGGCGATCCCGATCGCACACGAGGTGCAATTGGTGAATTACCTCACAGCCACCGGTATCGAGATTGGATTGCTATTGAATTCTGGCGCTGAACGTCTCGAGTTTAAGCGCAAGACATGAACGTATCGGCCAATGACAAGAAAACTGGACTCAATAGATTCTAAATTATAACAGTCTAATGTCCTAAGAACCTTCGGATCGTTCGCCGCTGCCAATCTCCATGACAGCTTGCGCTTCTTCTTTTCTCCCATCCCACCAATCCCATCTCCCCCCCCCCCCCCATCCTGTCCCACCCCCAAATACTACTTTCGAAAACGGCAAAGGTTTAGCCGAAAACTGGTGGTTGAGGGTTGAATAATCTGGTACTGAGTAAAACAATTCAGTTCAATCTCATTATAAATCCGGCTGATCGAAACTATGGACCAGACGGCAGCGTAACGAACCCAATGATTTGCAGTGTTCTAATCCAGGAGAATGAGCATGAGAATCAGAAGCAACCTCCCCATTTTGGCGTCCACCTTGATCGCAAGAGTGA
>JAMCZD010000275.1:2060-3288 GCA_023473405.1 Candidatus Omnitrophota bacterium | reverse complement strand
CGCGCACTTCCCGAGTGGCCTTGAACCAGCCCCCGCGTGAACGAAACACCTTGTTGAGCCCCTTGATCTCCAGCAGGGGCGCCGAGGTGGCGGGCGCCCGGTGCGGCGGAAGGGCATTGCTGGGAAGGCCGCCGATCAAGGCCTGGCCGAGGCCCAATTCCAGCTCGGCAGACTCTATGAAGCTGGACAGGGGGTGCCGACCAACGTGGATGAATCGATCCAGTGGTATCAAAAGGCTGCTGCCCAAGGATACACCAACGCCCAGCACGCCCTTGAACTGATTCACCAAGAACAGCAGAAAACCGCCGCAGAAGCGGTAGCCGCAGCCGAACGGGCGCGCCGCGCTTCGGCCGAGGCCCGGGCCCGCGAAGAATTCGAACGCGGCTTGAAATATGTCAGCGGCGACGGTGTGGAGTTCAATCTCGGAGAAGCGGCCAAGTGGTTTCGCCAGGCCGCCGATCACGGCAACGCCGAGGCTGCCCTGAACCTGGGATTGCTCTATGTTGACGAACAGGGACTCGCTCTCGACTTTGCCGAAGCGGCCAAGTGGTTTCGCCAGGCCGCCGATCAAGGCAATGCCGACGCCCAGTATAACCTGGCTATCCTTTACGTAACAGGCCGCGGCGTGGAAAAGGACTATGCGCAAGCGGTTTATTGGGCGCGCAGAGCGGCTGAGCAAGGCCATGCAAGCGCCCAATACAACCTGGCGGTTCTCTACGTAAGTGGCCAAGGGGTGAAGGTCGATTTGAACGAGGCAGCCAAGTGGTTTCGTAAGGCAGCCGAGCAAGGAAACCAAGCCGCCCAGTCCAACCTGGGCGTATTCTACATCCACGGCAAAGGGGTTCCGCAAGATTACAACGAGGCCTATAAATGGTTTGCTCGGGCGGCGGACCAGGGGAATGCCACGGCCCAATTCAACCTCGGCGTAATGTATGCCAAGGGCCAGGGGGTCGGCACCAACCTGGCAAAAGCCTTCATGTGGAGCAGCCTGGCCGCCGATCAAGGCGACCCGGAGGCGGCGGTCAACCGGGACAACTTGACCATGGAAATGACTCCCAAACAGATCGCCGACGCAATTAAAGAAGCCAGCGGCTTCGTGCCGCATCCCGAGGCCTCGACCAATGCAGCTCCCAAGACTGCCGCGCGGGATATCGCCCCCGGTGATTCAGGCAGCAACACCGCTCCACCAATCCGGTAGAGAAGCGCTGCTGTGCTTCCCAATATTCAT
>JAMCZD010000275.1:0-2050 GCA_023473405.1 Candidatus Omnitrophota bacterium | reverse complement strand
AAAAGCGGCTTGCAACGACGGCGTCCATCAGCAATGTATATATATTTTCTGGCTTCTTTGTGTGAAATTGGAAAATGAACGAGAAATTGAATTTTTCAACCGGACCCGAACGAAAAGAACTGCCGAATGAGGAAACGGATGCCTCGGAGTTGCCGCCGGCTTCGCCTGACGACAACGCATCGAGTGTCCAGGGTCAAGCTGGGCTGACGGCTGACGCCAAAGCGCCGGTGGAACCCGCCTCGGAGAAGCAGTCGCAACTGTCGCCAACCGCGGCTGCCACGCCCGAGCAAATCGAGGAATGGCGCGCCAAGGCGGCTAAGGCGGATGAATATTGGGATCGTTATCTGCGACGAACGGCGGAATTGGACAATTTCAGAAAACGTGCCGCTCGCGAGCGAATGGATGCGGTCAAATACGCCAATGAGGCGTTGCTGGCCAAACTGATCCCCGTGCTGGACAATCTTGAGATGGCATTAGTCGCCGCCGACAGCGCAAAAACCGGCAGTATCGAGTCGCTTAAGACCGGCGTGAGCATGATATTCACCCAGATCAAAAACCTCCTGGCCGAGGCCGGTTTGGAGGAGATTGACGCCACCAATCAATCCTTTGATCCCAACTGGCACGAGGCAGTTTCCCAACAGGAATCCACCGAAGCCGCCTCCGGGCAGGTGATTCAACAATTGCGGAAAGGCTATAAACTGCGCGATCGCCTGTTGCGCCCGGCCGGCGTTGTGGTGGCTAAATCACCTTCGACCTGATCGGTATGGCTAAACGCGATTATTACGAGGTTCTGGGCGTCTCGCGAAACGCCAGCGATGAGGAGATCAAGAAGGCCTACCGCAAGCTGGCGGTCAAGTACCACCCGGACAAAAATCCAGGCAGCAAGACGGCGGAGGAAAACTTCAAAGAGCTGGGTGAAGCTTATGAGGCCCTGAGTGACTCCCAAAAGCGAGCCGCCTATGACCAATACGGGCACGCCGCTTTTGATCCACGCGCACGCGGCTTCGGAGCCGGACGGACCGGTGGATTCCATGATCCGTTTGATATTTTCCGTGAAGTGTTCGGGGGCGGGTCGGCAAGCAGCATTTTTGAGAGCTTCTTCGGGGTCGAGCCGACGGAGAACGGCGGGCCGTTGCGGGGTTCCGATCTGCGTTATGATATGGAACTCACCTTCGAAGAGGGCGCTCTTGGTTGTGAAAAAGAAATCACGGTCACCAAGCTGGACCGCTGCGACGCTTGCAACGGCACCGCCGCCGAACCGGGCTCGAGCATCAAGACCTGTTCAACCTGCGGAGGGCGCGGCCAGGTCGTTACCTCGCGCGGCATCTTCAGCATTGCCCAGACCTGCCCGCGCTGCGAAGGAAGCGGCCGTGTATTTGAAAAGCCTTGTCGAGCCTGCCGCGGTACCGGGCGCCGTGAACGGACGTCCAAGATTAAAATCAAAATCCCGCCCGGGGTTGACACCGGCGCGCGATTACGCTCCTCAGGCAACGGCGAGGCTGGACGGCATGGAGGGCCACCGGGTGACCTTTACGTGGTTCTGCATGTCAGATCCCATCCGATTTTTCAGCGTGATGGCGATGACCTGATTTGCGATGTCCCCGTGAGCTTCGTCCAGGCCACCTTGGGCGCGGAGTTGGAAGTGCCAACCTTGACCGGCAAGGCGCAAATTCGGATTCCGCCCGGGACTCAGCCCGGCACCGTTTTTCGCCTCAAAGGCAAGGGGGTCAAGAACGTCCAAGGCTACGGTTATGGCGACCTCCATGTGCGCGTGAACTTGGAGGTGCCCGTGCGGTTGACCAACGCTCAACGCGATAAACTCCTCGAGTTCGCCGACATTTGTGACGAGAATGTCCATCCCATCAGCAAGAGTTTCTTCGAGCGGACAAAGGACTTTTTCCGGTAATGCATCGTTTTTACGTCACGCCGGCTGAGGCTCGCGGAGATACGTTGGTGCTAAATGACCAAGAGGCCCATCACGCCGTCGACGTGTTGCGCCTTCAACCCGGCCAGGCTGCTCCACATGACGGCTTTTGCCAGGTTGGTGCCG
>JAMCZD010000023.1 GCA_023473405.1 Candidatus Omnitrophota bacterium | reverse complement strand
GTGGCCCAGGCGTTGCTGGATGCGGTGGAGAATCCCGGGCACGGATATCGGATCAAGGATGTGCCCAAGCTGCTCAAAACCGCCGGTTATTTCGGCATACCAACGGCGGGTCGGGCAACCGATGAAATTGCCCGGGCCGTCGCTGAGGCCGCGATGGCGGAATTCGGAAAGCAACGCGGCGAGCTAAAATTCATCTCGCGTGCGCCGGCGCGCCGACAGGAGTTGTGGAAGCATCTGGGTGTGGTTCCCCGGGGAATCGACCGCGAGATAGTGGAGTTGATGCACCGCACCCACATGGGCGTGGACCAGGAGAGCGGCAAGCCTCGCGGGCGGCGCTGGCGGATGGGTGGGGTGGTTCGATGATTGCCACCGAGTTGCAGGACATCCTTTTTGGCACGCCCGTTCCCATCCGCGGACGGGTGAACCTGGGCGTCCTTTCGAAGACCGAAGTCAACGTGGTGGTTCACGGCCATGAACCAGTTCTTTCCGAAATGATTGTCCTGGCGGCGCGGGACAAGGAACTGCTCGAGCTAGCCAAGGCAAAAGGCGCCGGCGGAATCAACATCGCCGGCATCTGCTGCACCGCCAATGAAATCCTTTTGCGACACGGCATACCCGTTGCCGGCAATTTCTTACAACAGGAAATGGCCATCACCACCGGCGCGGTGGACGTCATGGTGGTGGACGTGCAATGCGTCATGGCTTCCTTGAGAGAAGTGTGCAAGTGCTACCACACTGAGCTGATCACCACCTCCCCCAAAGCCCGGATGGAGAATGTGCGCTTTATTCCGTTCTCCGAGGAGGCCGCGCTGACCGCCGCCAAGGAAATCGTGCGCGTCGCGGTCATGAATTTTCCCAACCGGCGCAAGGTGGAGATTCCCCGGGAGCAAGTGGACCTGATCGCCGGCTTCAGCCACGAGGCGATTACCTACATGCTGGGAGGCAGGTTTCGTGGTTCATACCGCCCGCTCA
Source organism: Candidatus Omnitrophota bacterium (assembly GCA_023473405.1). Taxonomy (GTDB): domain Bacteria; phylum Verrucomicrobiota; class Verrucomicrobiia; order Limisphaerales; family UBA1319; genus JAMCZD01. The sequence goes on along the minus strand of JAMCZD010000023.1, from coordinate 2,317 downwards.
ATGAGAACATCATCAACGGGCGGATCAAAGGCGTCGCCGGCGTGGTGGGTTGTAATAACCCCAAGGTCAAGCACGATTCCGCCCATGTTGAACTCGTCAAGGAACTGATCGCCAACGATATCCTTGTGGTTCAGACCGGTTGCACGGCGATCGCCTGCGCCAAATGCGGGTTGCTCAGGCCCGAGTCGGCTGCGCAATTCGCCGGGCCCGGACTGGCCGAAGTGTGCGAGGCGGTAGGAATGCCGCCCGTGCTTCATTCCGGGTCCTGCGTCGACAATAGCCGCATTCTCATTGCTTTGTCGGAAATGGTTCGGATGGGGAACCTGGGCAAGGACATCAGCGATCTTCCGGTGGCAGGCGCGGCACCGGAGTGGATGAGTGAGAAGGCGGTGGCTATCGGCCAGTATTTTGTGGCCTCGGGCGTGTTTACGGTTTTCGGCGTTGGATTGCCTGTCGCCGGCAGCGCCAAGTTCAGCCGCCTGCTGACCGAAGATTATGAGCAGGTTTTCGGCGGTCGTTGGGCCGTGGAACCGGACCCGGCCAGGATGGCGGCGCTCATCATCGATCACATCCGGAAAAAGCGGGAAAAGCTGGGCATCAGCAAGGCCAAAGAGCGCGTCCTCTACGATATGGAGATGCGGCGGGAACTGGCGATCTGAAATTCGTTTGGAGCGGCTGTCGAACCGGAGATTTTCGCATGTCAAAAATAATTGCCACCAAGGCCATTCGCGGCGCCCATAAACTGGTTGCCCGGGCGGAGACGACGTTGATGAAAGCCCTCGAGGAAAAAGGGCCAAATACAAAGGTCGAGTTTCCGAACACGGCTTATTACCTGCCCATTGCCTACGGGATGCTCGGTTTGAAAATAGAAACGCTTGACGGCCTTAAACAATTATTACAGGAAGCCAAGCAGCTTCTTCCGCCTCTCCCCGACGAGAACTTGTGGCGACCGTATCTTGGTCCGGCCCTCGATGCTGGTATGGCCGCGTTGTTTGCCGACGAGATTCTCGAAGCGATCAAGTATACCGAGAATCCGCTGCCGTATCTGGCGGAGGCCAATCCCCAGGACGGCAGGCTGTGGCTGGGCGCGGCCAATGACGTCATCATGCGCGAACGGGGCATCGAGTTCGTGGACGGCACGGCGCCGGGATTCGCGGCCATTGTCGGCGCTTGTCCCACGAATGAAATCGCCGTGAAAATTGCTCGTGAATTGCAGGAGAAGAACCTTTACGTGTTCCTTTCCGCCGGGACCAACGGCAAATCAGCGGCGCAGCAACTTCAGGAGGAAGGGGTGCAACTTGGGTGGGAGACGCGCCTGGTGCCGTTTGGGGACGATGTAACCGCGACGATTCACGGGCTTGGTTTCGCCACCCGCGCCGCCCTCTCTTTTGGCGGTGCCAAGCCGGGCGACTACGAACAAATCCTCCAATACAACAAGAACCGGATTTTTGCCTTTGTGCTGGCCTTTGGGCCTGTGGACGACGAAAAGCACGCGCAGGCAGCCGGGGCCATAAACTTCGGTTTTCCCGCCATCGCGGACACGGACATCGGGCAAATCCTGCCCAATGGTATCTGCACTTACGAGCATGTGGTTTCACCCGTGCCCCACGATAAGATTGTCTCCCGGGCAATCGAGGTTCGTGGATTGAAAGTGGCGATTTCCAAAGTCCCGATACCGGTTTCCTATGGTCCGGCGTTTCAGGGCGAACGTGTGCGGAAAGAGGAGATGCATGTCAACATGGCCGGGCAAAAGTCGCCGGGATTCGAACTCGTGATCACGCGGGAGTTGAATGAAATTGAGGATGGCAAAATCGCGGTAATTGGCCCGGAAATCACGGACCTGGCCGAAGGCTCGCAAGTGCCATTGGGCGTGGTTGTCGAGGTGGCGGGTCGCAAGATGCAGCCGGATTTTGAACCGATCCTCGAACGGCAAATCCACGATTTTGCCAATCGCGCCCACGGGATTTTTCACATGGGCCAGCGCGACATCAACTGGGTGCGCATCAGCAAGGACGCCCGGCGGGCCGGGTTCAAATTCGCGCACATCGGTGCGATCATTCACGCGATGTATCACAACGAGTACGGGGCAATTGTTGATAAGGTCCAGGTCACCTTGCTTACCGATGAATCCGAAGTGACCAAACGGATCGGCGCTGCCCGGACGACCTATCATGAACGGGACGAACGGCTGGCTGGATTGACCGACGAGGCCGTCGAGACTTTTTACTCGTGCCTTCTGTGCCAGTCATTCGCCCCCAACCATGTGTGTATTATTACCCCGGAACGTTCCGGGCTTTGCGGCGCCTACAACTGGCTC
>JAMCZD010000017.1 GCA_023473405.1 Candidatus Omnitrophota bacterium | reverse complement strand
GCGCACGTACGCCCCATTCACCGATTGGCTCCGCGGCGTGGCTTATGGCAATAACCTGTTCGTTACCGTGGGCGAAAACGGTCGAATTGCCACCAGCAGCAACGGATCGGACTGGAAAATCCGTCAGAGCGGCACCACCGCAAACCTGAACCGCGTGGCCTGGATCACCAATTGTTTCTGGGTCGCGGGCAACGGCGGCACCGTGCTCGTCAGCGATACGGGCAGCAATTGGAACATGGTGAGCTCTGGGACAACCAACGATCTATATGCCGCGGCCGGCAACAGCAACACTCTCTTGCTGGCCGGTGATAATGAACTGCGATTGGGATGGCTCGATCCCGCTTCGCCTGATAACCCGGTGTGGTCCAACGAACTGGACCTGCTTAAAACCAATGCCGCCCCGCAATGGACCTATTACAACGCCGTCTGGGATGGCGGGGCTTTCGTCGTCGGCGGACGCACCGGCATGCTGGTGGAAGGCTATGACACCAATCTCGTGGCCACCAATTATACCTGGGCTCTCCTGCATAAGTCCTTCTGGACTTGGCTGTGGGACCTAACCCAAGTCAATGACCTATACGTCGCCGTTGGCGACCGCGCAACCGTCCTGACCAGCGGTAACGGCGCTCACTGGGACTTTGAATATGTTCCCAACTCCTTTTCCAATTCCATCTTCCTCGGCATAGGCGGCGCATCCGATGGACTCGTGGCTGTGGGCAACCAGGGCGCTATGATGTTCAGTCCAAACCTCTGGACCAATGTCGTGGTCACCAACCTCGATGGCACCAACCTCGTCATCAGCACCAACCAAACAGGCACCATGGGTTTGCTTTGGCAGGCCATGGAACCGCGCCCTACCGACAATGACTTGCAGGGGGTCTGCTGCTTTAGCAACCGATGGGTAGTCACAGGCGGCGGCGGCACCATTCTTACCAGTAACAATGGCACGAATTGGACCGCCCGGCCCACTTCTACATCCGCGTTCCTTTCCAGCGTAACCGCCTTCCCCTATGGATGGGTGGCGGCAGGTGACCTGGGCACACTCCTGACCAGCCCCGATGGCGCCTCCTGGACACTTCTCCCCTCTCTCACCACCAATTGGCTCTACCGGGTGCGTTACCTCGGTGGGCGCCTGTTGGCCGTAGGCGAGAACGGAATGATCATGACCAGCACGAACGGCCTTTCCTGGACGCCGCAGAATAGCGGCACTGATCGGTGGCTGAACGACGTCGCCTTGCTCGATGGAGTTTACTATGCCGTCGGGACCCAAGGCGCCGTCCTGTTCAGCACCGACACCGTTCATTGGACCGTCGCAGACTTTGTATCCAACAAATCGCTGTACGCCCTGGCCGCCAATCACCATCAGTTGGTCGCAGCCGGTATTGAAGGCATCTTGCTGCGCGGCCAACTCGCCCCGGCCCAAATCCAGCAGTACTACCAGAACATCGGCACAAACCGATTTGTCTTGTCCGGATTCCCCGGGCTGGACTTGACCTTGGACCACGGCATCGATTCCAAGAGCTGGACTGCTGGTCCTGAACTGAGATTCCTCGATAACTCCGGCCTTCTCCTTTTTCAGGAGTCCGCCACTAATTCGGCGACCAGCCAGTTCTATCGCCCAAACCCGCATTGATTCGTGTTCCCCATTCCATTCTCGATTGTTTTCCATCGGCATCGGCTGAAACTGCTGGCCCTGACATCCCTGTTCATCATTGCATGGCACGCGCCAAACGCCGCATCGTCCGGCGGCTTCCTGCGGGCCGATGGCAACCGGCTCATGCTCGACTCGCGCGAGTACCGGGCCATCGGCGTCAATATACCCCATCTGAGCCAGGCTTACATGGGCACCTGGTTCCATACCCGGCAAATCTACGGCGGGGCCGCCCAGGCACGCCAAGCCATGATTGATGCAATCACCGATGCATCCAAAAGTAAAGTTGCTTTTGTCCGGTTCTTCGCCGGCCCCGGCTATCCCATCGACGCCCAAAAACTCTACCTCAAAGACCCTGAACAATACTGGAAGCTCATGGACGACCTCGTTTCCTTGTGCCGGCAAAACCAGGTAAAGCTGGTGCCGTGCCTCGAGGTAATCGATTCCTGCTGGCATTGGCTGTTTCAGGAGCCCAGACAGGCAATCCTCGACCCCGGCTCCAAAACCTGCGCGGCAACCCGCCGGTATGTCCGCGAGTTCGTATCGCGTTACAAAAACGATCCATCCATCCTGATGTGGGAGCTGAATAACGAAGCCTTCCTCTCCGCCGATGTAAACATGACCGGACGGCCTTGCCTATCGCCTCAAGTCTTTCCCGATGGCGCTCGTGTTCCTCAAAAGCTCACCCTCAAAGACAGCCTGACAACCGCGATGCTCCTGAGTATCTACAAGGGAATGACCGCTTATATTAAGGAACTCGATCCCCACCACCTCGTTACCAGCGGCGCCGCCGGCCCGCGCCCAACCAGCACCTCGCTGCGCGAGAGGTTCCCGGACCAGGTCTGGACCAAAGACACCATGCGGCAGTACCTGTCCGATTTGCTTGCGTCCCAACCCGAGCCTTTGGATGTATTCAGCCTTCACCTTTACGGCAGCTTCAATTATAGACCGGAAATCGAAGTCCACGGCCTCTCCAGCCTTGATTTATGCCGCTGCCTCATCCGCGCGGTTCATGCCTCCTCGTCTCCCTTGTTCATCGGCGAACTGGGCCAGTACGATCCTTCGCCCAAATCCGATCCGCAAACCCGTTGGTTGTGCGACGCCATCGACGAAATCGAGAACGAGAAGGTATCTCTCACGGCGATCTGGTGCTGGCATTTTTCCTGGCAGCCGGAAAACAACATCACCAGTGCCACCCACCCGGAATTGATCAAACGGATCGCCCAGTTCAATCGGAAATACGCCGGTCTTTAGCGTCCTGGTTTCCAGCCCGCTTCGCGTCGGGCCGGCTAACGACACCACACTAGAGACTGGCGAGTTTGAGCGCGCCGAGGAGTCTGGCCAGAATGAGGTTTGGCGCGCAACCGAGGACCACCACCGCAAGGGCCAATAGGGCCAGCGTTACCTGGGTCGATCGCCGGACGGTGATCGCCGTTGAGTGTGCGGGCGCTTCTCGAACGTAGATTTGCTTAAGAACCTGGAGGTAGTAGTAAAGAGACACGGCGCTCAGGGCGATGGCAAGTATGACCAGCCACAATAAACCCATGTTGCCGGAATCGCTGCCCAGGACCGCCGTAAACAGGTAAAACTTTCCGAAGAACCCCGCCAGCGGCGGTATCCCCGCCAAGGACAACATGAATA
>JAMCZD010000164.1 GCA_023473405.1 Candidatus Omnitrophota bacterium | reverse complement strand
CAAGCGTCGTTGAAGTAGTCTTCGCTGCCGGTGCCTTGAAGGCTCGGGACCTTCTCGTCATCGATATAAAAGAAGTCGTCGCCTTCGCCCCACCAGCCGTCTTGCCCGAGGGTCACGGACATGACGGTGCCGACGTATTGGCCGCACCCCTCGATATCGGCGATGAGATAATCGTGTCCCGACACGGCCGGGTATTCCTGCCGGTAGCGCGCGTAGAAATATGGGGTATTGGGCGGCAAATGGTCGAGCTCGACCCAGTCAACTTGCCAATAAAGACCGGTGGTGCGGTCCGGGTTGTCATTAGCCACCACGATGCGCGCCGATTTGGCGAACGGCATCTTCCAGTAGCAGGTCAATGCCCCCGAAGGCGAGACCTGGACCGGGACGCTGTCCACCACGGCGGGTTTGCCTTGCCCGACGGCGAAGAACTCGCCGAGCGGGGCGCACACGCCTGGTTCCTTGTGACCATCCCAATAGATGCGCAGGCTCAGCGCATTAAGCTCGTTGGCACGTCCGGCGTGGCTGGTGAGCCAAATATGAGTGATAACCCCCGGGCCTTCGAGCAGGGGCATTTCAAGGGCTTTACCGGGCGGGAGAACGGTCATATCGAGATTGGCATTGTGCCAATCGGGCTGCTCGTTGCTCGAGACGCGGCGATTCCGTCCCATGGGGAGCGATGCCAACGCGCCAAGCGGATCGCGGAACAGGGCTGCCGGCACCGGGGTTGAAGCCGTCGAATGTGACCGGGCTGGGTAATCGATCCACACGGCGTCGTTCATGTAAGCCTGGGCATAGGCGTAAGGCATCATGCCGTCGCGGCCCCCATGAGCGCTGTTGCGGAAGATGAACACACCGCCGCCCGGCTGGTCGGCATCATCGCGGTATCCAACCAGCAACACGCTATGCCCGTCGCGCACGGCGTCGGCGGGGCACATCTGCAGCACGTCATTGGTCCACTTTTCCTGTTTGGGCCATCGCAGACCGCTGCAAACTGGCCAACCCAGACTGAGGGTATGCTTGATGTTATGCAGCTCGTCATCGGTCAGCCCGGTGTTGACATTCCATTCCTTGATCCAATGCAGTCGCAGCCCAAGAGCGAGCCGGGTCTTGGCGTCCGACATCGCTCCAGCACTGGGCAGTTCATCGGGATTGAAGCGGGCTTGATACGGCATATCTTCATCGGCGCAGATGCCGTATTGGGCGAAGCCTTTCCACAAGTCGGAGAAGAACCCGCCATCCCCCTTGTCGCCGCATACCTTGTTAGCCGCCCAGTTCAGGAACTCGATGCTCAATCGCGTCCCGTGTCCCTGCCGCTTGGCGGCGGCAAATTCGAGGGCCACGGTAATCGTGAAGGCCGAGCAAGTCGGACGTGCGCCTTGCAGGCGTGGGGTCAATTGAAATTCTCTAAACTCGGGACGGAGATCGGCGGAACTCGGAAGCTGCATGGTCTCAGGTTGATCGGTACCGGAAAACAGTTGGGTTTGGGACAGCAGGACGGCCAAACCAATCCATAACACTCGACGGAGAGTTTGTTTCATGGGGCACAGGGTGCCAGGGCGCGTGATCAATGTCCATATCACTTTAAAAAGCCATTCCCGGCGCTTCACACGAGCGCGTCTTTGGTCCGGTAATTATCCGGTACGTCCTCCAGTACCATCAGACGGTAGGCCTCTCTGATGTTCTCCCACAACCCCTTTAATGTGCGAAACCCTATTTTTCCGGAGGCATGTTTTTGCAGGAGCCAAAGCGGCGCAAAACCTCGCAACGGGCGGTTATCTCGAGGCGGCGTGTCTGGATGGAAAATCCCATTTTCCGGGCAACCTCGTCTTCGAGCTGTTCGATTTCCTCGCTTTCGAACTCGAAGATTTTATTGCAATCCTGGCAAATGATGTGGCTGTGGTTGGGGCGGTCGGCGCAATTTGGATCGTAGAAACGATAGTCTTTCCCGAAGTCCATCTCCCGCACCAGACCGCTTTCCGTAAGCAACGGCAAGGTGCGATATACGGTGGCCTTCGAGACTGATTTGTCCCGGGCGCGAGACCATTGAAGCAGTTGGGCGGCGGTGAAATGCTGTTCGGTGGCGAAGACAGTGTCCACGATAACCCGGCGCTGGCTGGTGAGGCGAAGATTCTTCCGAGCCAGGAAATCGTAAAACCGTTTTTTAGTATTTTCTTTTTCAGCCAACACTATGCCTTTTATAATAAGTTCAATCAGGTCCAAGTCAACGGATTCGTAAGTGCGCTTGCCGCGCATCGATAACCTGTTAGGCTGAACCGCATTTGAAAATTGAACTGATCAACACGGGGACGGAACTGATGGCTGGGCGGGTGTTGAACGGCCATCAGCAATGGATTTGCAGCCGGTTGACCGGTCTCGGGTTTCCGGTCGATCGGCAGGTGGCTGTTCCGGACAACGGACCGGCTATCCAGGACGCCGTTCGCGACGCACTAGGCCGCGCCGATGCGGTCATCGTCACTGGCGGACTCGGTCCGACATCGGACGACGTGACCCGCGACTGCATTTCGTCATTGCTGGGCAAACCACTGCGCCAGGATGCGGATGTGCTTGCCGGGCTCGAGGGCTTTTACGCGGCTCGAAAGCGGGTGATGTCTCCGTCCGCCCGCGTGCAAGCCATGGTTCCGGAAGGGAGCGTGGTCCTGCCAAACCTGGTCGGCACGGCGCCAGGATTGGCCATTGAGGTGAGTCCAAATCCGTGGCGCACGGACCGCCAATCCACGTTGGTGGTGCTGTTGCCGGGACCGCCGCGCGAGCTTTATCCGATGTTCGAGCAGCAGGTCATCCCCTTGCTGCGGCAAAAATCGCCGTCCGGACCGCTCTATGAAAGCCGAACCATCAAAACCACAGGGCTGCCCGAATCAGCGGTCGAGGAGAAGATAGCCGGCCCCCTGGCAGACCTGGTTGGATCGGGATTGGAACTCGGCTATTGCGCCCGGATTGGGGAGGTGGAGGTTCACCTGGCCGTCCGAGGCAAGGAAAAATCGGGAATCCTCGCGCAGGCAGAGCGAATCGTCCGGGCCAGCCTGGAACCGCATATCTTCGGCGTGGACGATGAAAGGCTTGAAGCAGTCGTCGTTTCTCTCCTGACACGGAAACACAAGACCTTGGCGCTGGCGGAATCCTGCACCGGCGGTTATCTCGCGCATCGCATCACCAATGTGCCGGGCGCATCGGACGTTTTGGTGGCGGGACTGGTCACCTACAGCAATGCAGCCAAGCAATTCTGGCTGGATGTCCCCGCCGAAATTATTGCCACGCACGGCGCCGTCAGCGAGGCCACCGC
>JAMCZD010000452.1 GCA_023473405.1 Candidatus Omnitrophota bacterium | reverse complement strand
AATAACAACTATGAATGCCCGCGAAAGAGTCCTGGCGGCGCTCAATTTCGAGCCCGCCGATCGCATCCCCATTCACGATAATCCATGGGTGGCCACCGTTGATCGGTGGCACCGTGAAGGATTAACCGACAGCGTTTCGCCTGCCGAGTTTTTCGATTACGAACTCGTGGTTTACGGCGCCGATACCTCTCCCCAGTTGCCCGTGAAAACCCTCGAGGAAACCGACGAGTATATTGTCGAGACTACGCCGTTTGGCGGCATCCGCCGCAATCGCAAGGACTACACCACTACCCCGGAAATCATCGATTACCCGGTAAAATGCCGGGCAGATTGGGAGCGGCTCAAGGAACGGTTGACGCCCAGCCCCGACCGGGTGGATTGGAGCGGAACGACCCCTGTCGGAGTGACCGCCTCCAAGTCGTTTGATTTCTTCCGCATCAAACCCTGGATCGAGCGGCGCCAAGGCTTGGAGGGTTGCCGGCGCGCCCGTGCCGACGGCAGGTTCATCTGCTATGGCGCCCCAATCGGCTACGACAAGCTATACAGCTATATTCCCACCGAAGAGCTGCTCATCACCATCGCCACCGACCCCGATTGGGTTCGCGATATGTATGAGACGGACGCCAACCTGGTGATCAGTATGTGCGAAATCATGCGCCAGGGCGGCTATCAGTTCGACGGCGCATTCCTCTATTGCGACCTGGCCTACAAGAACGGATTGTTTTTTTCGCCCAAGACCTACGAGTCACAGCTACAGCCCACTTTTCGGAAATTGTTCGATTATTTCAACAGCAACGGCATGCCGGTCATCCTTCACACCGACGGCCGGATTCACCAACTCGTCCCTTACCTGGTAAAAGACGGCCTCCGTTGCCTGCAACCACTCGAAGTAAAAGCCGGCATGGACCTCGTTGCCCTCAAGGAACAGTGGCATGGCAAACTGGCCTTCATGGGCGGAATTGACACCCCCGCCATGGCTGATCCTGATCCCGAGGTGATTGCGCGCGAAATTCGGACCAAAATCCCCGTCGCTATGCGCGGTGGCGGATACATCTACCATTGCGATCACTCGATTCCCAATAACGTGAGCCTCAGCCAATACAAACGTGTCCTGGAATTGGTCCGCCAATACGGGGTCTATTCCCAGCATTGAGAATTCATCATTGGTTATTGAAGATGGGTACCACAACCGAGACAACCCCGGAAATGGTGTGACGGCCGGAGATTCAATAACCAATAACCGATGCTCAATTCCTTGATGGAGCAATCTTCCGAGACCACGCCTCGCCGGATCATTTCGGGTCCCCGAGCTGCGGCCAGAGTTCCTGCATGCTCTTGTATGGTTCTTCGGCCACGACTATCGGAATATCCCGTTCCTCGGGAACCATCCACGGATTATCGAAGCGCGCCAGAATCTTGACCGATCGATAATAGGGCGCGAGGTTTTCCGGAGAAAGCCCCAAGCCAACCGCTACTTTACCCGGCTTATCCCCAGGGCCAAAGTACCAGTAACCCCCCTCCCGAGCCACCGCTCGAGGAAGCCCAAAACGCCGTCCCAGGAAGTCCAACGCACCTGCTTCGCCATAGTTGCCCGCCAGGATGATTGCCTGCACGCGCTTGTCCGGCGCCAAGGCGTGATAAACCCGCGCCACTGCCGCCACTTCGTCCTCCCAGCCAAGCATGTCCGCATAGTCCTGCGGCAGCGGCAGAATCTTCCCCTGGTTCGTAGTGACCGCGCCATTGAGGCCTAGGGCAGCGGCATAACGCGCCATTTGCACCGGGGGCACGACGGGCAGTCCAAACGGCAAAGTCAGAATTCCAAAGACGATTGCCAGGCCGGCCATAACCTGGCAAACAACTCGATCCCAGGGCCGTGGCGCCCTCGTAAACGCAACTGCCCCGGCGGCGAACAAGGTCGGGTAAATCGGACCGATGTAGTAGGGCTTTCCGTGCAAGGCAAGCAGAAGCAAAAACGGAATCACACAGGCCCAGGCAATGATGCGGTAGGAACGTGCTGCCTCCGCGCGAAAAAGATATACCAATCCCGTCCCCGCCAGCAATACCACCGGGCCGAGCATGAGAATTTGCCCACCAAGGAAATCGGCAAATGAAAGGCGATCGAGTTGATGGATTTGCAGTTGATGCAGGTGATTGATGACGGGGAAACCGAGTTGGATTTGCCCCACGATGCTCGGACTGCCCACCGCCAGGGTAATCAAAACTGATACATACGGCCACCGGGTGCCCCAGACACGCCGCTGTCCCGAGAGTGCCAATCCCACCAATACGCCGCAGCCAAAGAAAAGGATGCTGAATTTCGTAAGCAATCCGAGACCACCGGCTGCCCCAAGCAGTATCCACCACCGTCGGCCCGAAGATTGAGCGATTTTTGCCAGCGCAAAAAGGCCGAGCGTCCACCAGAGCTGGTCAAAAACGACCGGCTGGAAAAGCGCCGCCGAGCGGAGAAATAGCGGGCTCAATAGCAGCGACAACATTGCCAGTCCCTGGGCCGTTCGATTGCCTCCGAGTTCGCGTGCAAGCCAGCCCGCCAAGACCACCATTGCCGTGCCCGCTAATGCCGGGAAGAACCGGACGCCAAAAAGCGTGTCCCCAAACAGGTATCTCGCCGTATTGGCCAGCACCGCGATGGCCGGGGGAAAAAACATGTTCCAGAAATGCAGGTACTGGCCCATCGCCAGATAAAGAAATTCGTCCCGATGAAAACCGTAGGGGGTCAGCGCTATCGTCAGGAGGTGGGCCGCAAATTTGACGGCCGCAAAGCCCGTGATCAGCCCCATGGCTAGAACGGGCGGCGGTGCAATTCGAGGTCCCGCCCACAGGTACTCGACCAAGTCGAAACCATGGCCAAAAACTTGTTTTTGCATGCGTCAGCCGGGTTTTGTAGTTGCTTAACGTACATTTTGCACTTGCGCCAGCCTAAACAACGTGGTTTTCATAGGCTTGCAAAATTTTGTGAATGAGGTAAAATAATTCATGAATCAATGTTGGTAAAAAAAGGTTGAAACTAAACTGTGTCCGTGTGCGTCTATAGACTGAGTGAATTGAGTATGCAATGTGGATATGAAAAAGCCCGGCGGCGTCTTGGCGTCTTGCCCTGCTCAAGTCCGATATTGCGAAGGTCGGCCTTTCGAGTTGCCGCTGTGTCGGCATTATTCGCGCTGGTCTGGGGTTTCATCGGTGTCTTGGCCGCCTACAGCACTGACAGTACGCAACCGGCGCCCCAGCGCGGCATATCGATTTATACTTGTCTGTGGAATGACTGGAAGGAAGACGGAGTATT
>JAMCZD010000325.1:16140-16885 GCA_023473405.1 Candidatus Omnitrophota bacterium | reverse complement strand
CGGCGGGTTCGCGGTGTGTCCAAGGCGATTTTTCACGGCTTACTCCCCAGACGGTGGGATAGAGCACACTCTGTCCCACGGTCTGGGGAGTACGTCATTCTATTCCGGATTCCTCGAGGTGATTGTAGAGGCCGACGTTGCCAACGAAATTCACCCCTTGGGCCTGAAGTTTTTCAATGGCGGCATCGGGCTCATCGAAGCGGAAAACCAGGACACTTTTACCTGCTCGTTTCACGGTGAAGGCGTACATGTATTCCACGTTGATCCCGGCTTTTTCAGCGGCTTCGAGGACCTCGGCCAACCCGCCGGGCCGGTCGGGTACTTCTATGGCCTCTACCTCGCTCACCTTGACCACGCAGCCAGCGGTTTCAAGGACCTTTTTCGCCCTTTCCCATTCGGGCACGACCAGCCTTAGGATGCCATACTGCTCCGTGTCCGCGAGCGATAGCGTCAAAATGTTGAGCCCCGCTTGGGCGAGTGCGCGGCAGGGCAGGCTGAGACTGCCGGGTTTGTTTTCCAGGAACAACGACAATTGCTTGATCTTCATGGAATCAGGACGGTTGGAGGTGGCGATGGTCGATGACTCGTCTGGCCTTGCCTTCACTGCGTTGGAGTGTCTGGGGCCCGACGAGCCGCACCACGACGCGCAGTCCGATGGTGCTTTCGATGGAATGCAGCAACTTGCTCCGTAGGCTTTCCATGGCGCCGACCTGGTCGCTGAAGAATTCGGACGTTACTTCCACCT
>JAMCZD010000325.1:0-16130 GCA_023473405.1 Candidatus Omnitrophota bacterium | reverse complement strand
CGATCAGGGCGCTGAGGTCATGCGTGCGGTAGCGGACCATGGGCATGGCTTGCTTGGTGAGCGTGGTTAGAACCAGTTCCCCTTCTTCGCCATCGGGGCATGGTTCGCCGGTTTTTAAATCGATAATCTCGGGATAAAAATGATCTTCGAAGAGGTGCAGACCGTTATGGCATGAACATTCAATCCCGACCCCGGGCCCGATGATCTCGGAGAGGCCGTAAATATCAAAGGCCTCGATGCCGCTCTCAGCCTCGATCCGCCGGCGCATCGCCTCCGTCCAGGGCTCGGCTCCGAAGACGCCGACACGCAAGGAGAGATCGCGGATATTGATGTGAAGTTGGACGGATTGCTCGAGGATATGGAGGAAATAGGAAGGGGCGCAACAGATGGCGGTGACACCGAAGTCTTTCATCAGCATGATCTGGCGCTGAGTGTTGCCGCCGGAGATGGGGATAACGGTAGCCCCCAGGGCCTCGGCGCCATAATGGGCCCCCAACCCGCCGGTGAACAGGCCGTAGCCGTATGCATTCTGGATGATATCGCCCCGGTGCAATCCGCAGGCGGCAAAGCTGCGCAGGATCACGCTGGACCAAACCTGCAAGTCCTCCTGGGTGTAAGCCACCACAATCGGCTTGCCGGTCGTCCCACTCGAGGCATGAAGCCGAACCACTTCGTGCATCGGGCTGGCAATAAGGCCGAATGGATACGTGTCCCGCAAGTCACTCTTCTCGGTAAACGGCAACCGGCACAGGTCCTTGAGCGACCGCATCCCCTCCGGCTTCAGTCCGCGTTGGTCCATGCGCCGCCGGAAAAGGTCCACCTTGTCGTAGGCTCGCTTTACCACGGATTCGAGCCGGCGGAACTGCAGGTCACGCAATTGAGGGATGGGCAGGTAATCCGGCGCGCTGGCGGGGTGATGGCCCTTGCCGGCGTCACACCATAGTTCGTTCATAATCGAGATGCGTTTTGTTCGCTCCAGCCAAGCTGGAAGACCGAGGCATTCATCACCATCAGTTTGCCCGGCAGATGGGCGTGAATGGCTGCCAGCCAGATTTCCATGGGGATCGCCAGGTAATGGCTGAGCCGTCCCAGCAAGGCAATGTTCAGGGATTTCTTATTCGGCAACTCATCCAAGGAAAGTCCTTCCGGCCCAATGATGCGCCCGTTCGCCGCCAGGCACGACCGATATGGCTCGGCCTGATCGGGCGCCATTATGACGAGAAAATCGGTCTCGCCAGCCGGGACTATTGGGCTGAATACACGGTCGCCGAAACGCACGTCGCTCCGCACCGATCCGCCGCGCTGGCTCATGCCGTGCACCTCGCTTTTCTTTACGTCAAACCCGGCCCGCATAGCCGCCTCGGCCAGGATGTCGGAGGCCTTGAGCACGCCTTGTCCGCCCAGGCCGGCGATGATGAGGTTTGTGATTCTATCCGGCATGGCAGTTCGCGGGAGATGGGAGTGATTTACTTTCGTATTCGCGGATTTGCCTGGCCGCCAGGAGACAAGGGCGCCGGCTGATGATGAGCACCAATTGCTGGCTGGCCAGGCTGGCGGCCAGCAATTCGGCGAACTCGTTCGAGCCCACGCGCGGTTCAACTACGTGAACCTGCTCCAAACCCAGGGCGCGGCCCAAGTCTTCGTAACTGATTTTTCCCGTGGAACGATGATCGAGTGTGCGACCGGTGCCGGGATGTTCCTGGTGGCCAGTCATCGCCGTGGTGCCGTTGTCAAGGATGATGACCACGTGTCCCGTGGCTGGAGGATTGTAAACCATCTCCACCAGGCCGGTGATTCCGCTGTGCACGAATGTGCTGTCCCCGATCACACTGACGACGCGCCGGGCCTGATCGGGAGGAAGGACGTGCCGCAGCCCTAATCCCACGCCTATGCTCGCCCCCATGCAGACACAGGTGTCCATGGCGTTGAATGGGGGCAAAACCCCCAGGCTGTAGCAGCCGATGTCACCCGCCACGATGCAATCCTGTTTGCCCAACGCCTCGAATACCAACCGGTGCGCGCACCCCTCGCATAATTGAGGAAGCTTGCCAGACGCCAGCCCCGGTTCCGGGGACGATTCCCCGGCCAGAATCCTTCGAACCCGGTTCACGTTCAATTCGCCAAATCGATACATATCCGGCTTGCTTCTCACCGGAATACCGCGGGCGCAAATCGCGTCAGCCAGGTATGGGTCACCCTCTTCAATTACCCAGCACCGTTCGAAGCCCGCGGCAAATCGAGCGATCCTGTCAAACGGCAGCGGATAAGTAAGCCCCACCTTCATGATCGAAGCCCCAGGCGCCGCCTCGCGGGCGTGCATAAATGATATGCCCGACGTAATAATTCCTTCCGCGCCTTCACCCGGGATGACGGAATTAAGCGGACTGGTCTCGTTCCACGCCGAAATCTCGGCCAGTTTCACCCGCAACCGCCGATGGGCAGGACGGGCGTAGGCAGGGATCATTACGCGACCGGGAAGATCGCGATGAAACCGGGGCAACGGCGGTTTGGAATTGGGCACCTCTCGTTGAACTATCGTTTTTGAATGGCATACGCGGGTGGTCAGGCGCAACAGGACCGGGAGATGCCAACGCTCGGAAATATCGACCGCCACGTGCAAGAAATCATAGGCCTCCTGTGAATCCGTTGGTTCGAGCATGGCAATGCCGGCGGCAACCGCATAATGCCGGTTGTCCTGTTCATTCTGACTTGAAGCCATTCCCGGATCATCAGCGGAGACAACGATCAGTGCGCCGCTCACCCCCGTATAGGCTGCCGTAAACAGCGGGTCAGATGCCACATTCAGTCCCACGTGCTTCATGGTTGCAATGGCGCGCCCCCCGCCAAAGGCCACGCCTATGGCCACCTCGAGGGCGACTTTTTCGTTGGGAGACCATTGCGCCTTTCCGCCCAAGGCCGAGAGATGTTCCAGGATTTCGGTCGAGGGTGTCCCAGGATAACCCGCTCCCAACGCGAAACCCGCGTCGCGGGCGGCCCAGGCGATAGCTTCGTTGCCGCTTAATAATTGTCGATCCATCTGTGGCGCTAATACGCCCCGCGACTAAATCAGGAATCCTAACTCGATGCAAGCGCTACATCAGCTATGCTTAATGAATCGTGCGGGGCCTGGATCAAAGGAGCGCGGATGCCCTCGTCCGCGTGGGGTGCGTGGAGCGTGGAGCGTGCACCTGGTTACATCCACCTTCAACCTCGCATGTTCGATGTTGAAGGTTGGAATCTGTGCCACGTTCGCAACGGACCGTTGACAACGCGGTCTGTTTTTGTCTACTCAATGTGCAATCATGTTTAATGAAAGAATCGTGAAAGGCGGTTTTTGCGCACCGCGGATTGGCCTGGCGCTGGCCATGGCGGTCTTATGCGCTCAGGCGGCGGGAGATCGAGGCGAGGCCCAGTCCAGTTCGCCAAAATGCATTTATACTTACGATGCGCGTCCACTGCGCCGTCTTGATTTGCGGGAATCGGCAAACGCAAAACGCGTGTGGGATGCCATGCATCTTCTGGCCGCGCTCGAGGGTCTGGCCAACCGCAATCGCCCCCAGTTCTACCTGTTCTATTGCGGCGATTTCGGGGTCGATACCGACCAGTTCTGGTTTGATTGGCTCCGTGGCGAAGACGGCTGGCTGCGGGATGCCGAGGTTCATCCGCTGAAGGATTGGACGGATGCACTGGAACAATTCCGTCCGTGCTTCAATGGCCTCGTGGTTTATGATCCGAATGTCCCCGCCACTTCCAACTTGGGCTCGACCGCCGCCGGTTGCGAGAACCTCCTGCCAGTGCGATTCGATCCGGACCCGGCTTCGGTATACACCTTGCTAACCCGGAAATTGGGCCTGCCAGTCAAACTATGGCTGGTGCATCCGGATGGATCGCCCAAGTTCACCGGGCGAGGTTTGATCCCCGACCTGGATGAACCGGCGAGCGGGAGCGCCAAGATCGATGCTTATCGCTGGGCCATTCGACGATACCTGGGCACGGGCCAATGCGCTCCTGGTTATGCGGCATATTACATCGACGCCTTCTGGCTGAAGCACCCGCAGTCGGGCCCGAACGATTTGCACACTCTGTCGAATCATGATTATTTCATCGCGCACAAGGCTTTTTTCTTTGACCTGTCGTCGTGGGGAGACGAGCTTCCGAACGATGACCCGCAACAACCGCTGGGTTTGGACCGGAAAGCGCTTTTGGAAGTGTTGCGCGCCCTTTATGACCGGGCCGGCGGCGGCATGACCAGGATCGGCGGGTTTACCCCTTGGCCGTTCAAATACACGGATCACCCGGGGGTCGGCGGGCGGCACGGGGGCGTGCCAACGGAATGGGAATTCAGCCGGACGGTCTCACAGTTCAATGCGTGCGTCGAAGCGGATGCAGCCGGCCTCTCGGCCATGGCCAATGCCTCGTTTTTCCAACATTACCCTCTGGCAAGTCGTTATCCGCAACCGAATGCACCTCCAGCTCTGGCGGCCTGGAAGACACGGGGTTGGGTGGACGCGCATGGCAAAGTCACCAACCGGTTGTTTGTGGGACATTATGTCGGCGATTATGATTCACCAGCCTGGCTTTATAAGGCCGTTCCCGCTTTCTTTCGCGGCCCCACGCGCGGGCCCATCCCGCTGGGCTGGGCATTCGATCCGAACCTGGCGGACAGGGCAGCACCGGCGATGGTTTATGCCTATCGACACGCGACGACCAACGACTATTTCATCGCCGGTGATTCCGGGGCCGGATACCTGAACCCGCGCGCCTTAACGGTGCGTCCGGACTCGGGGCTTCCGTCCGGCCTGAGTGCGTGGGTGGCGTTTTGCCGTCCCTACTATTCAAAATGGGACATAACGATCACCGGGTTTGTTTTGGACGGCGCGGGTGGAGCCAGCACCGAGCTCGAGTATTCGGCTTACAAGACTTTTAGCCCGAATGGCTTGGGGACTCACTGCGAACCGAGGCCGGCAATGCGGTCCGGAGTGGCAACCTGCCCGGAAAGGGACCTGCCCGACGCCCCCGACCGCGCGGCTGAGGTGATCGCTCGAGCATGTGCGACGCACCAAAACGGTCCGGGATTCCTGTGGGCGCGAAGCATATTGAAGGCACCGGGATGGTACGCGGAAGTAGCGGAGAAATTGCGCGCTCAGTACCCCGAAGCCCAGGTCGAGTTTGTGGACCCATACACGTTCTTTGGACTCATCAAACTGTGCGAAGAGCAGAGCCACACCACGACCGAACGCTAGTGAGGCTCCAGCCACATTTCATGCTTGCACAGACCGCGACCAATTCCTAACGGTACTGTGAGTGACGCAATGGAAAAAACGCAGGCATGAAAAACGTGGTTTATTTTGATCTCGAGACCCAGAAGTCCGCCCAGGAAGTGGGCGGGTGGGACCGGATTCGCGACTTACGCATGAGCGTGGGCGTCACCTACAACACTGCCAACAATGAATACCGGATTTACAGCGAGAAAACGGTCGACAACCTGATCAAAGAATTGCAGCGCGCGGACCTGGTTGTCGGGTTTAACGTCCTCCGGTTCGATTACGAGGTGCTGCACGGTTACACCGTGATGGACCTCCGGCAATTACCCACCCTCGATATGCTGGTTGATCTGCAGCGAATCCTTAAACATCGCCTTTCCCTGGACGCCATCGCCTCCGCCACGCTTGGAGTGGAAAAGACCTCCGACGGAATCCAAGCCATCCGGTGGTTTCGCGAAGGCAGGCTGCTGGACATTGCCGAGTATTGCTGTTTCGACGTCAAGATCACGCGGTTGGTGCACGAATATGGCGTGGCGCACAAACAGGTCTTCTACAACAACCGTTTCGGCAATCGCCTAAGCGCCGCCGTCAATTGGTAGGCGGATCATCTTTTGGCGGCAGTGAGCAACGCATTGGAACGGCGCAATTTGTTGGAGAGATCGATGGCCGTGTTGCGCATGACAGTCATCCCCAGGTGCGGCTCGCGCTGCACCAGTTCATTATAGGCCGCCCGTTGAACGATCAACAGGATGCTGGCCTCGCTCGCTACCGCCCTTGCCACTCGCGCCGCGCCGTCCAGAAAGGCCTGTTCACCAAAAACCTGGCCGTTGGTCACGGTTCCCACCGGGTCCGATTGGTCGTCCAGGAAAATGCCCACTTTGCCGCGCATGACGACAAAGGCCTCATTGCCCGCGTCGCCGCGCTCAAAAACAACTTCACCCGGACGGAAGAGTCTCTGGGTGAACAACCGGGCGATCTTGCGTAGTTCGCCGTCGCCCAGGCCGGCGAAGATTTGCAGACCGCGCAGAAGGTTGATTATTGCCACACCCACCTTCTGGTCTTGAAAATTGTGATCGACGACCTCCACCAACTGCCGGGCGCGAGCCGTCAAAGTGACGTTCTCGAGCGAATATACCAGGTTCAGCTTCACCATCTTCGCCACATCCACGCATTGCTCGTTCCGCAAGCAGAACGCAGGCAAATATGCCGCGGGCACAAAACCCAGTTGTTCGGCGCTCTTCAAAAGCCGTGACGCGGTCAGCAAGACGTCCACTTCGAGGTAGACCGCGTTCAGCTCAGTTTGGGCAACCTCCAGGACGTGCCGGCACAGCGCCCCGGCCGCAAGGTCGCTTGTCGAGAACGAATCAAGGATGCGCACGCAGCGGTCCTGGTCGTCAAACAAATAAGCCATTCCCCCTGCCACCCGACCCGCCCGCATGCCAAGAACAGCTCGAGGCGGTTTCTCCGAGGCGATACGCAATAGCCCGCAACCGGGATTGTAACCGGTCGAAATCTCGACCGACGGATTCGACGCCTGTGCCTGTTGCCGGCAGGCCAGCAATTCCCTGTAATCCGCCTCACGAATCCGCAAGTCGGTCTGCAGGGGATACCCCACGATCCCATCGTTAACCGCCTGCGGCGGAGCGAGATCGAGTTGGTTCAACACCACCATCCCCAGCTCGCGCAATTGCGACGGCACCGTCGTTAATGGATAACGCGCCTCCGATTCGGACTTCCCAAGCCGCACGTAAAAAAGCACCCCTTCCCATTTCCGTAACAGATGCTTGTAAGGCTGAAAACCGGCACATACATAGCCCAGGTTCTCGAAAAGCACCTGCTGTGCGTTGTCCGAAGCCAAAACGCGCCCCACCACAGAACAAGCCCGTTGCTCTGCCAATTCGTTGACCACGCTTAGCAAGGCCTTGGCCGACCCGTCTGCATAGCTCTCCGGGCGGTTCAAATTCCGACCCAAATTGACGATTGGATTGCCGTTGCTCGGCGCGGGTGTAAGCAATGATACGCTGGCCAGCAACCGGTCCCCCTCCGCCGCCACCCAAGTCTCGTGCCCAAAACCAGGGTCCAATTGCCCGGCGATCCAGGCCGGATCGTAAGCCTGCTTGCATGGACAATCTTCCCCCAGGACATCCTTCAATAAGTTTACCCATTGCGCCGCGTCACCGGCTGTGCCTCGCCGAATTAATGCTCCCATGAGAATCAAAAAATTCGCATCAAGTTTCGGATTTGTTCTGAAGCGATTTGCTCCTGCCCTTTTCCTCGAACTCTGGTGCCCGCGACAGGATTTGAACCTGTACGATGTTACTCACTAGAACCTGAATCTAGCGCGTCTGCCAATTCCGCCACGCGGGCTCTCTGATCATCAAGCACTTGCGCAAAGCCGTTTTGCGTCGCTCAACGCCGGCACCGCCCTTGCAGCGGCCTCACTCGATGAAGCGCCCCCGCCGGCCGACGCAAATTTCGCGCAAGCTCAACTAACGCCCTTATAAATACACCAAGCCCTTCGCCAACCGCAAGCCCGCAATTCGAAGACTCTAGCGGCGCAACGGCAAGTTCGTGGCCCGAACCACCATCGAGGACGACGCCGGGCG
Organism: Candidatus Omnitrophota bacterium; assembly: GCA_023473405.1. Classification (GTDB taxonomy): domain Bacteria; phylum Verrucomicrobiota; class Verrucomicrobiia; order Limisphaerales; family UBA1319; genus JAMCZD01. The sequence continues at coordinate 8,260 of JAMCZD010000325.1, read as the reverse complement.
CAAGGCGGTCAAGTGGGTGCCCCTGAATGCGGAAACGGCGGCTGCGGCTCAAGAGGAATTCCGAATTCTGCTGATGGAGCGCTGCAAGGCCAATCGCACCTGCAACCTGGCGTTGGTGGTTCTGCCGAACGTGCTCAAGAACGCCACAATAGACGGTTTCATCAAAAGCCTGCCGGTGGACGGCATCCCGTGGCAACGCAGCGAGAAAAAGGCCCGCCGCCTGTACACGCGCGAAGATGTTGACCAGTGGCTCAGGCAGCAAGGGCAAGTTCAACCCGGACTGCTTCTTCGACGTGTCCGCGCTCGCAGTCATAATCCTGGGCCAGTTCGTCAATGGATTCGCCCGCCTTGTAACGCTCCGCGACGATGCTCGTCGCGATGCCCTTCCGCGCTATCGCAGGGCGGCCAAAGGAAACATAGGGGTCAATGACGATGATCTTCGGCTCATCAGCCTCGCGCTTGCGGGTGAACGGATACAGGCGGACAGCCAAGCCTCCTGCGTCGTGCTCCACGCGGCGCAAGTGCGCGGCGAGCATTTCCTTCATGGCCAACCGGCCCGCTTGCGAAACCGCGATCAGCTTCTCGAAGCGGGACAAGAACAAATCCACGCCATTAGTTTGGAACTTGTGGTCCGCCAACGGATGCGGGACACGGAAATGCCGGTTCACATAATCGAGCGCGGCGCGAACCTTGGGCAACGGAACATAATGTTCGCGGCGAATGGCGTCCAAAACATGCGCTTCCACCAGGTTAACGAACGAAAGTGAAGCCAGGTCGGGGGCGGGAAGTTCGATCAGCGGTTTGAAAAACCCCGGCCACGTTCGGTCGGGTAATAGCGGCCACGCGCCCACGAGCGCAACGTCGCCACGGGAATGCGCAGGATCAAACTGGACAGGTTCCTCCTCGTGACGACTCCACTGGCGCGGATCGTTGACGCAGGGGGCAAGGACTGGGCCGCGTTGGAGGCGGAGTATCCCTTGATCCATCAAGAAGGCGACTACATCCGAAAACTCCTGGACTTCAACCAGGCATGACGCTTATCGGGCAATCAGTATCGGGATTCCCTTGGTTCACGCAACACGGACAGCCCGAATTTGGGCGAGCGCACAATCGTCCATGCACGGAAATGTTACCGCCGATTCAACCAGAAAATGCCGCGCTGATTTGCTGGATGGCGCTGGAAAGCCTCTGAGCCGCAATGCTAATCTGTTTGCCATGAGGAAGCCAACGAGTGACAGCAGGGACAATTTGAGTTTTGAAGCGGTTGCGCCAAATTGATACAAGGATTCCCGTGACGCGGGACTGGCGACTGTGAAAACTATTAAATTCAAGTTTAACGAGCGAAAAGCGGTCCAAGCTGCGGAGCGTCTCATCATCCAGAGCGGTGGCGAGATGAATTACATGGCTTTGATCAAACTGCTTTACCTGATTGATCGGGAAAGCCTGTTGCGGTTTGGCCGGCCCGTCACGGGCGATGCCGTCGTCGCAATGAAGCAGGGGCCGGTTCTGAGCGCCATCTTTGATCGGGTTTCACACAGGAAGCAGCAGTTGCCGAAATGCGCCTGGCACAATTTCATTCCACGACCCTCACCCTACGTCTATACGGTTAGGTTCGGCGACGTTCCTGACATCAGCTCATTGTCGGAAGCGGAAGTGGCGCTGATTGATGAGGTTTACGCGCGGCATCGAAACCTCTCGGAAGACGATCTGGTAGAATTGACCCACAAGCTGCCGGAGTGGAGTGATCCGGGAAAAACGTCCAAACCGATTCCGTTCGAGGCCATCCTACGGGCGGACAAGAGGGGGGAAGACGAAATCAAGGCGATTCAGCGCGAAGCGGCGGCAGACGATTTTCTGGATCGGGTGCTTGCCCCGGCTTGACGCGGGCCGATGGAACCGGGCGACACGTTTCTCGGCGGCGGAGAAGTCCTCGGAGAAGATCACCTTTGGCTCGTCATCAATAACCCGCCAGCTCACGCTGGCGTTGCGCTGATTGTCAACGTGAGCACTTTGCGCCCAAACGCGGAAACGACCTGCCTCGTCCAGAAAGGCGAGCACCCGTTCATCCAGCACGACAGCTATGTGCGGTACGGAAGCGCACGGAGCGCGAATGTGGCGGACTTGGAAAAGCTGGTGAAGGCTGGACGGCGCAAGCCGCATCAGGCCGCCAGCAGAGTTTTACTGGAAAAGGTTCGCGCCGGCGCAACGGCGTCTCCGCTATTAGCCAGGGAATTGCTGGCCTTGCTCTGAGCCTCGGGATGACGGCGGTTGCCCCGAATGCCTTATTTTGCGCCACTGAGCGTCCGGCCTTTTGCCCTCATGATTTGTGAAGCAATCCTCCGTGCGCGAAATCCTAAAGGCAAAGTCCCCGGAGCCGGGCGACGGGTCAAGGTGGAAGCCGAGGGAAGCCGGGGCGGAACGACCTTGACGCGGCGACCGGCGACACACTATCACGCCCCTGATTTACGCGCACGGTTTCACGCAACTGCGGACTGTCTGCGGACAATGACAGTAATTGCGACAGTATCGGCGATTTGATTGAAACCTGCCATTGATACGGCTGGAGTAAATTTCAGCCAATAGAATCAGGGGTTTTGCCGCTTTTGTTGAAACGCGAAGCCGCCCCTTGAAAACGCTAAAAGTGAAAACCTGAATCTAGCCCGGTTTTATCTAACCGTGCTGGCGCGGTCGGAAGCGCGGCCACAAGCCGGGAGAAAGGCCATCCTATGCAAAGATTATAGGACCGACCCCTTTTTCTGGTCGGCCCGGCGGTAGGCCTCAGCGAGCAGGGTTACGGGGTGGGTCACGCGCACGGGGACGTTATGCAGCCGCGCGCCGTTGATCAACTGGAGCAGGCAGCCGGAGTTGCCGTTGGCCACGATCACCGCGCCGGTGGACTTAATATTCCGCATCTTCCGTTCCAGGAGTTTGTTGGCCATTTCGGGCTGGGTAATGTTATAAATGCCCGCGCTGCCGCAGCACCAATTGCTCTCCGGCAGTTCGACCAGCGTCAGATTCGGGATGGCCTGCAAGAGCTGCCGGGGTTGCGCGGTGATCTTCTGGCCATGACTAAGATGACAGGACTCGTGGTAGGTGACCACCTGCGGAGGCGCATGATCGGCGGGGACCGGCCTGATGCCGATTTGAATCAGCCACTCATGAACGTCCTTTAGCTTCGCGTCCCATTGGTGCGCCCGCTCGATATAAGCCGGGTCATCGGCCAAAAGCTTGGCGTAGTGTTTGAGGTGCGAACCGCACCCGCCCGCGTTGCTGATGATGGCGTCAAACTCGGACGGCGGGAACTGGTCGATCGTTTGGCGGGCCAATTTCTGGGCCAGCGCCCACTCGCCGTTGTGCGCGTGCAGCGAACCGCAACAGCATTGGTTGGGCGGCGTAACCACCTCGCACCCGTTCCGGGCCAGCACCTCAACCGTATCCCGGTTGATCTCGCTGAAGATAATGTCCTGGGCGCACCCGACCAGCATCGCCACCCGGTATCTCTTGGGACCAATCGCCGGCGTAACCGGTGCGATCAATTCCGCGGAGAACTTCGGCGGTATTGTCGGCGTCATCGCCTCGAGCCCGCGCAACCGTTCCGGCAGCAACCGGAGCACGCCGCTGCTGCGCAGCAGGGTTTGCAGGCCGAGCCATTGATAGAGGCGGATCATGCGCGCCAGCAAACGCAGCCGGCGCAAGTCCATGAACAGCCACTTGACCGTGAGCCACCGAATGAAATTGCGCTTGGGCGACTTGAGCACTCCACTGGCCTCGGCTTCGGCGCGCGCGTGTTCGAAAATATCCGCATAATTGACACCGGCGGGGCAGGCGCTCATGCAGGCCAGGCAGCCGAGGCAGAAGTACATCTCTTCGCCAAAGGGGCGGGCGACGTCCAAACGCCCGTCGGCAATGGCCCGCACCAAAGAAATCCGCCCCCGCGGGCTGTTCCGTTCGAGGTGAGTGGCGGTGTAGGTCGGGCAGGTGGGCAGGCAGAGCCCGCAGTGCATGCACTGCTGCACCACCGAGTAGTCCAGGTCTTTCAAAAACGAATGGCTCGCGCTCATCTTGGGACGGTCTTCAATCAAACATCTTCCCCGGATTTAGTATGCCGTTCGGATCGAGGGCCCGGCGAAGCTCGCGCATGACTCGAATGGACGTCTCGCCCAGGGCTTGGGGCAGGAATCTCTTCTTAGCCACGCCGACGCCATGTTCGCCGGTGATTGTGCCGCCCAGTCGCAATGCCTCGCTGAATATCTCTTTCATGGCCTTTTCCACACGTTCCATTTCGGCGTGGTTGCGTTCGTCAGTGAGAAAGGTCGGATGCAGGTTGCCGTCACCCATGTGTCCGAATGTCCCTATCCGCAATTTATAATTAACGGCAACCGACTGAATAAAGCGGATCATGGGGGCCAATTCACTGCGCGGCACCGTGGCGTCTTCGAGAATGGTCGTCGGTCCCACTCGCGCCAGGGCTGAAAAGGCGGTGCGCCGCGCGCTAGCCAACTGGTTGGCTTCATCTTCGTCCTTGGCGATGCGGACCTCGCGGCAACCATGCTCGCGGCAGATCTTCACCATCCGCTCGGCTTCTTCGGCCACCACCGCCGGGTGCCCGTCGGTTTCCATCAGTAACAGTGCCTCGCAATCGAGCGGCAGGCCAATATGAACGTAATCTTCTACGCAGCCAATCGTCGTGCGATCCAGAAACTCGAGCGTGCAGGGAATAATCTGCGCCGCGATGATGGCCGAGATGGTCTCCGCGGCCTGGTCCATGCGGTTATAAGTGGCCAGCATGGTGCGTTTGGCCGCCGGCTTGGGAATGAGCTTGAGCAAGACCCGGGTAATGACCCCCAGGGTCCCTTCCGATCCTACAAACAGGTCCTTGAGCGAAAATCCAGCCACATCCTTGACGCATTTGTTCCCCAGCCACATCACCTCGCCCTGGGGCAACACCGCTTCCATCCCCATTACGTAATTGCGCGTCACCCCGTATTTGAGGCCTCGAAGGCCGCCGGAATTCTCCGCCACATTGCCGCCGATGGTGGAAATCTTCATCGAGCCGGGATCGGGCGGATAGAACAGGTTGACTGCGCCTGCGGCGTCGGCCACCGCCTGCGTCGTGGTGCCGGCCTCGGCCAGAAGGGTCAAGTTCTTCTGGTCCACCTCGAGCACGCGGTCCATTTTCGCGGTGCAGAGTACTATCGAGTCCGGAATGGGCAGACTGCCGCCGCTTAATCCCGTCCCTGTCCCACGCGTGACCACCGGGGTCTTCGTTTCGTTGGCCAGTTTCAGCACGGCGGCCACCTGGTCCGTGGTTTGCGCAAAAACCACGCAGCCGGGCATCTGCCGCAAAGCCGCCGTTCCGTCAAAGGAATAGGGGATGAGGTCTTCCAAAGCGGTGAGCACCTGGTCGGTTCCAACGGCCTGCCGCAATTTACCGAGAAGATTTTCAAGCGACGACATAGGCATTTATTTGACGCTTGAAGCATGCGGCAAGCCCAACGCTCGGTCAACCTTCATTTTGGCGGCAGCCTTTCCATAAATGCCACCAGGATGAACGTGGCCACCGGTCCCAATATCAAGCTCAACAAAAACCAGTCCAAGCCCCGGCGATTTTTCCCTTGGGCCAGGCCGGCATTGATCAACGCCAATGTTCCCCAACCGACATAAAAGGAAGGATATATCACGCTATGGTCCAGCATCGTTCCTGTTGTTTACATCAATCCCGTTTTGTCGTAAATCCTTTCCCAATTATGAATAGAGTCACCCTGTTTTTTTCCGCAAGCCTGATTGCCCTCTCGGCGACTCTCCTCGCCGCCCCCGACTGGCAGCCCGCTCACGGCCCGTTGGTTACCCGCTGGGCTAAAGACGTCTCACCCGATAACGCGCACCCCGAGTATCCCCGCCCCCAAATGGTCCGCAAGGATTGGCTCAATCTGGATGGACTGTGGGATTACGCGATTGTCGGCAAATCAATCGAGGCAGTCCCCGAATTCCAAGGCAAAATCCTTGTGCCATTCCCGGTTGAATCCGCCTTATCGGGAGTCATGAAACCAGTGAACGAAAACAGCCGGCTATGGTACCGGCGGACATTCGATGTTCCCCAGGAATGGTCGGGCCGGCGCGTGCTCATCCATTTCGGGGCCGTTGACTGGGAAACCACCGTTTTCGTGAATGGTAAAAACTTGGGAACCCACCGGGGCGGTTACGACGCCTTCAGCTTCGATATCACCGATGCCCTGAAGACCGGCGAACCGCAGGAACTGGTCGTGTCCGTCTTCGATCCGACCGATAGCGGCCAGCAACCGCGGGGCAAACAGGTCCATGAACCCGGCGGGATAATGTACACGTCCACAACCGGGATTTGGCAGACCACCTGGCTCGAACCGGTCCCGGAAACCAGCATTGCCTCCTTGAAAATCGTTCCGGATGTGGATGCCTCGTGTCTGCGGCTAACCGTGTCGGTCGATGGGGCCGCCGATGATTGCGCCGTCCGCGCCATCGCCCTGAGCTCGGGCTCGAAAGTAGTCCAGGCAACCGGGAAGCCCGGACGGGAAATCGTTCTCCCGATCCACGAACCCATCCTCTGGTGGCCCGACCAACCCTACCTTTACGACCTGAATGTCGAGCTGGAAAAAGATGGCCGCGCCGTCGATTCGGTAAAGAGCTATTTCGGCATGCGGAAAATCGAGCTGGGTAGAGACGCGCAGGGGATCACCCGCCCCTTGCTCAATGGCCGGTTTGTTTTCCAGGTTGGGACGCTCGACCAGGGCTTTTGGCCTGACGGCATCTATACCGCGCCCACCGATGCCGCACTGCGATACGATGTTGAAATGCTCAAGAAACTCGGTTTCAATATGACCCGCAAGCACGTCAAGGTCGAGCCGGACCGCTGGTATTACTGGTGCGATAAGCTGGGCTTGCTGGTTTGGCAGGACATGCCGAGCGGCGGCAACGGCACGCCTGAGGCCAAGCAGCAATTCGAGCTCGAGTTGCGGCGCATGATCCAAGGCCGCTACAACCATCCCTGCATCATCCTCTGGGTGGTATTCAATGAGGGCTGGGGACAATACGACACCGAACGCCTCACCCGCTGGGTCAAACAACTCGATCCAACCCGACTGGCGGATGATGCCAGTGGTTGGACGGATGAAAAAGTAGGCGATGTCATCGATATCCATTCCTACCCCGGTCCCGATTCGCCCAAACCCGAACCGGACCGCGCCGCGGTTCTGGGTGAGTTTGGCGGACTCGGGCTGGGCGTGGATGGCCACACGTGGGCCCAAACGACCTGGGGATACCGGGGCATGTCCGACATGCAAATGTTGACCCAGCAATACACCAGGCTGTTGCGGCATGCCTGGGCGCTGAAAAAGACGCCCGGTCTCAGCGCTGTCGTTTACACCCAAACCACCGATGTCGAGACCGAGTGCAATGGCTTGCTCACTTATGATCGGGCAGTGCTGAAGGTGGACCTGGACAAGGCCTCCGAAGCCAACCGCGGCCAACTGCCTCCCCCCGGCCCCGTCACTTTCCTCTCACCCACCGCTCGAAAAGAACCCGTCCAGTGGAATTACACCTTCAACGCCCCGTCCGGTGACTGGTTTAAACCCGGGTTCGACGCCTCGGGGTGGAAGCAAGGCCAGGCCGGTTTTGGCTCCCAGGGTACCCCCGGCGCCGTCGTCCGCACCCCGTGGACCAGCGCGGACATATGGTTGCGCCGCGAGTTTCAAGTCCCCGAAGGCAGCCTCGCGGATGCATATATGTTCCTCGAGATGCACCATGACGAAGACGCGGAAGTTTACTTGAACGGCGTTCCGGCAGTAAAAGCCTCCGGCTTCACCACTGGCTATAAAGAGTTCGAGATCAGTCCCGAGGCCAAGGCGGCGCTGAAACCGGGAAAGAACTTCGTTGCCGTGCATTGCCATCAGACCGGAGGCGGACAATATATTGACTTGGGCGTGGCTGAAAGCCAATGAGCCGAGCTCCTGATGTTTACTTAAGAAATAAACAGGAGGAACGGAGGAAACGGAGATTTTGTTCTCCGTTGGCTCTGTTTTCTCCTGTTAAATCCGCCCCGATGTTTGCATAAGGAATAAACAGGAGGAAACGGAGGAAACAGAGATTTTGTTCTCCGTTGGCTCTGTTTTCTCCTGTTAAATCCGCCCCGATGTTTGCTTAAGAAATAAACAGGAGGAAACGGAGGAAACAGAGATTTTGTTCTCCGTTGCCTCTGTTTTCTCCTGTTTATTCCTTATGCAAACAT